>JAUWPE010000107.1 GCA_030611765.1 Candidatus Cloacimonadota bacterium
TCTTCCTACCGAACGTTCACCACTATACACAATGAAAAACTGGACTTCAGCATTCTTGAAATAAGCACCTTTTTCAGGATCAAATCTCTCTTTCTCCATGCTTATTAGGGGTGGAACCCAGTTCTTATCATTTTTATAAACCATCCATGGAATCTTAATAAAGGTCTTAAGATCTGCTTTTGATCCTACTTTTTTAATTGTAATTTTCTTAGTATTCGTCATCTATATTTCACTACTGTGTCTTCTTGAAATAAGAAAATTAACCACACCCATTGCAACCGATGCGAGCAGTAAATACTTCGCATCTACCTTCACATTTTTTAGAGGATTGTAAAAATAACTCACAATAGGAACCATAATGACCATAAGATATTTTGAAAAACGGATCTGTTTATACGCAAGAATAATTATTCCGGAAATGATAGCTACAAAAAGAGTTGGAATCGGAGCAAAATACGCCAGTAAGGCAATATACGGAAGAATGCTGCGTCCTCCTACAAAACTGTGTATCACAGGAAAATAATGCCCAGCTACGACTGCAAGACCAACAAGCATGAGCAAAAAGGGATTGTCTTTCAAAAAGAAATATTTCGTGAGGAATAGGATCATATATACTCTCATAAAATCTATAAACCAGCACAGAATTCCTATTGCTTTGCTGACATGGTGGTACACATTTCCGGGATCGGCAGTAAAATCTCCCGCCTTGTAAATATTCACCTTGCTATAAAATCGTGTGAACAAGCGTGTAAAGGAAAATGAGCCCAAAAGGTAGGCTGCTATGATCAATAGAATTTCTTTAATTAATAAACTCATAAGTATTGTCCAAAAGGTTTAAAGGCAACCATGGCGTCAAGAATTTCTTGAGCGGAGTATCAGCAAATGATCCATTAAATATTCTCTAATTGCCATTATTGTCCGAGAAATCTCTAAACTGAATATTATATAATCTTTGATAAAGATTGCCCTGCTCGATCAATTCTTCATGCGAGCCCTGCTCCACAATAGTTCCTCTATCAATGACCACGATCTTTCCACAATTCCGAATAGTCGATAACCTGTGTGCGATGATCAGGGTAGTTCTGTCCTTCATCAGGCGGTATATTGCTTCCTGGACCAGATATTCGGATTCCCCATCGAGCGAAGAGGTGGCTTCATCAAAAATGAGTATCTGCGGATTTTTCAGAATTGCCCGAGCAATTGCAATGCGCTGCTTCTGCCCGCCGGACAGCTTCACGCCGCGCTCACCGATAATGGTTTCATATCCGTGTTCCATCTCCACAATGAAGTCATGGGCATTCGCTGCCTTCGCTGCCTGGATCACATCCTCCTTTGACGCATCGAGCCGGCCGTATGAAATATTATGCGCAACAGTGTCGTCAAAAAGTATCACTTCCTGGGTTACCATACCCATAAGATTGCGGATATTGTTGATCTTGTAATCCCGCATATCGATATTGTCGATGATTATCGCACCTTTAGTTGGATCATAAAATCTGAGCAGAAGGTCCATCATTGTAGATTTTCCACCACCGCTTGGACCTACAAAAGCAATCGCTTCTCCTTTTTTGATTGAAAGATCAATATCTTTCAGCACTATATCGGAGGTGGGATATTTGAACGATACATCATCAAACACAATGGAATCGGTAAATGTAGTTATGGACTTTGCATCATCTTTATCCTTAAGATTTACCGGCTCATCAATAACCTCAAATACCCGTTCCGCAGAAGCAAGTCCTTTATTGATCTCGGAATACACTTTTGCGATCTCTTTGATAGGATGTAAGCTTGCAAGCAACGCAACAAGGAAAAGTGAGAATTTCCCGGCGGTCATTGCATTGTTGGGATCTAGTACAAGCAAGCCGCCATACCATATAATAACAAGCGTTATCATGATGGACATAAATTCCGTAAATGGTGTGACCAACTGTCCGGCTCTTACCATGTGGACTGATTTTTTATAGAATTTTTTGTTTTCTTTCAGGAAACGGGCACGTTCGTAATTTCCCATGGCAAAGGAAAATACGATGCGTATATTCATTATTGTTTCCTGCAAAATTGAGGTAATATCCGCAAATTTCTGCTGCACCTTTCGGCTTCTCCGTCTTAATGCACTGGATATAAAACTAACTGTTACAGATATTGGAATGACAACGAAAATCATCATAAGGGACATTCGTACGCTCACTGCGACCATCATAAAGACGTACACGGCAACAAAAAGCAGGTTTCTAATGAGATTTGTTGCGGAATTGAGGGCCATCCCGCGGATCATATTCACGTCATTTACAGCTCTGGAAATGATCTCACCCAGTTTGTGGCTGTGGAAGAACTCGATCGGTTTCTTGAGAATAGCTTCATAGAAATCATTTCTGATGAACATGATGACCTTCTCCTCGATCTGCTTGAAAATGATCTGCTGAAAATACATTGAGATACTGCGTATAAGAAATAAAATTGCAGCCAGCACGAGAAGCAGCTTGAGGATCATGCTTTTTGAATTCCTCTCTGAGAACTCTTTTAAAGAAATACCGATCTCTTCTTTTATTCTTTCAAAGCGATCCTTCTCTTTCCAGTTATGCTTGACCGCCTGCACGCTCTTATCAAGTAACCAGTTCGCTTCCCCGAATATATATGAGAGATTTGCAGTGCCTCTGCTCGCTTCGTCCACCTTCCACTCCTCTTCCGTTTGCTTTACAAATATCTCATCGACAATCGGATAAACAATTCCAATCGAGATGCCGTTGAAAGATGCGTAAATAATGAGCACAAATAGACCAAGAATGACATTTGGCCAGACCTTCTTCAGATACGATAGGATACGGAGAAAAAGTTTCATAATGGATTATAGTCTAATCAAATCTATAGGAAAGTAAAATCGAAATCGTCGTTTGAGTGAAATCGCTTTTGTAATATACGGGATTCACATACTCGCCTTGCTCGGCAAGAGCTATGTTCTCTTCGTTCACATTGCAGTCTGTATATCGGAAGCCAAGTTCTGCTTTAAGTTCAGAAATTATCTCATAGGAACATCCCAAAGAAAGGGTATTCTTCGTATATTGATGACCATATAGAAATTTTTCAACAGGCGGAATTTTATATTGATATTTGATGCTGTCCTGCGCTCCTTTTCTATAAATGGAATAATCGGCAGAGAATTTTAGCTTTTTATTGGGCTGGTAATCAATCCCAAAATAAATATTATCCGCATTCTGCCCGGTCCAGTAGCCCATCCAGTAATCATCTGAAGTTGCGTAATTAATGGGAAATTTATGTGTATAGACCCAGGGATTTAGGTGAGTATATTCAAGCCGAAAATCAAGTCCGTCCATAAAGGGTTCGACAAGGTATGTTCCAAACTGATAGGCAATATAATTGTGGGATTCATTTTTGTTGAACATTTTTGATAAAGCGATCTCGTCTATGAGCAATGAGCCGTAGGTTTTGACGCCATTCCAGGGAATCCATTCATAATCGATGCCGATCATCTCATTGTCCTGATCATTGGTGTATCGCTGCGCTGACCAGAACAACATAATCGGGATAAAATATACAAATTCGGCATCGCGTTCGCCATAATAAAGGAGTTCACTCAAGCCAAAACTAAATCTCTCTGAAGGTGCGATCTCAAGCCGGTGAGCAGCTACATATTTTTTCTTATAGAATTTTCGATCAAACACCTGATCATCACCATAGTTGATCCAGTAAGAAGTGCTGTCATCAAGGATATTGCTCTCTAACCAGCCATGAAAATACACAAATCTCAACCAGTTGCTGAATCTTGCTCGTACCATAATTTGCGGATAGGAAGGCGTCTTATTGCTCAGAGAAACCGAACCGGTGCGTCCGCAGCCCCAGTAGTTTGAGAACCTCCCAATGGTCAGGTCTGCATATTTTGTAGAAAATGATACTGCGGCATCCACTTCTTCATAATAGTATTTGCCATCCCTTTTGTGTTCCACGCCGATCCCCTGTTCATAGCAATCAATTTTCTTTACATCAAACATATTGCCCTGAACTGCATTATTCACACCGTAAAAAGAAAACCCGATATTATCACCGAAATATCCGAAAATATAACCTCCGCCCGTGAGCCGCTGATAGTTTTCTGCAAAGGTCGCGGTGTCACTGCTGTTGTAGTGATATTCCGCCTGAAATTTAGGTTCAAATGAGATAAAACTCTCTCCTGAATAAAATTTATAAGGAAATTTCAGAAGTTCCCAATTCTCTTTTTCGAGTTGTGGTGTATATGCCTTTTCATCAGTGAAAAGATTAATAAAACCTTCTATAAAATCAGTCGAAACCTCTTTGCTACTTGGACTGTACTTTTGTTCGTATGAAAATTCTTTCAGATAATCATCGAGCTGCTCTTTCTCAGATTCAGAAAGGTCGTAGTAATCAACATGATCAAAGATGTGCACCAGGTATTCCCGAATATCGGTTCTTGGAATGGGTTTGATGCCATCAAAATAACGTCCGGTCATGCCCCTTACCTGCATCCTCTCCAGAAAATCATAAACATCATTATTCAACGGAGCAAGCACAACCTGTGCAAAAAGAGAGGTGCAGAAAAACGTAAAAAGCAATAACAAAATAAAGTTCTTTTTCATTGGCTTCAAATCCTTAACTATGTTAGCAAATCAAAAGTTCTTTATTTATTGTCAACTAAATTGACAGTCTAAAATAAAGGATATGAGTTGTTAAACACTTAGAAAAAACTTAAAATGTAACGTTGAAACATTAAGGAGCTTCATGAAAAGCAAAGTGTACTTCATCGATTTTCACACTACTTTTCAGCGTTCAATTTTTGACAAGATCGGAGATGCACTTTCTCAGGCAGGATTCAAAAACACGATCCGCGAACATGACAAAGTTGCTGTTAAGCTTCATTTTGGTGCAGAAACCAATTTCAGTGTGGTCAACCCACGTTATGTACGCTATTTTGTGGACAGGATTTTAGCGATTGGAGCCAAACCCTTTCTTACAGACACAAACACACTTTATGCTGGACATCGTGTCAACAGCATCGATCATGCTAATCTGGCAACTCGGCACGGCTATGCTCGGTCTGTGGTCAATGCGCCGGTCATCATTGCAGATGGGCTTGTGGGACAAAGCGAAGAGGTCGTTAAGATAGATACAAAGGAAACAAAAGAGGCATACATAGGAAGTGATATTCATCATGCTGATGCGATACTTGCACTCACACATATGACCGGTCATGAGGCAACCGGATTTGGTGGGGCAATCAAGAATATCGGTATGGGATGTGCTTCGCGTAAAGGCAAGCTCGCCATGCACAGCACTTCCAGACCAAGTGTTAATCACGATAGATGCGTGGGCTGTGCTCGCTGCGTGCAGTGGTGCCAGGCGAATGCTATCAGCATTAAAGAAGATGGCAAAGCACATATTGATGAAGAATTATGCACCGGCTGCAGCATGTGTATCTCTGTATGTCCTTTTACTGCAATAAAGATCAAATGGAATGCATCGCACGAATTCCTCAATACAAAGATCACGGAATATGCCTATGCGGTGACGTCACATAAAAAAAATAAGATGTTCTATGTGAACTTCCTTAATAATATCACGGAATTGTGCGACTGCGCAAATATTCACGGCGAATATCTTGTGCAGGACATTGGCATTCTCTTTTCAAAGGATATTGTGGCGATTGACAGGGCGTCTATCGATCTTATCAATGAAAAAGCAGGCAAAAACCTTTTCAGTGAGCTTTATTCAAACATTCCATGGGAAAATATTTTTTCGTATGCAGAAAAACTCAGTATGGGATCATCCGATTATGAGCTGGTAAAGATCAAGTAAGTTATGCACTTCTCTCAACAACAAAACAAATATTGTCACTCTGAGCATACCTGAAGCACGAAGTGCAAAGGTATAGTCGAAGAGTCTATTTGCTGTGCTTATTTTACCGACGGGATAAACCCGTCTCTACCCCGATGCTTTAGTTTGGTTGTAAATATCAGCATAAAAAATGGAGAATATTTACAATAAATAGATTCTTCGCTTCTCACCGATTTCATCGGTGATCCGCTCAGAATGACAAAATTTTTTTGTATTTTGTTATTACCTTCCAAAACTTCGGGAATCGAGAATCTGCTGTTGGTTGATTTTTCTGGATTCCCAATACCCAATCAAGTTGGGCAGGGTTGGGAATGACAACGGAAATTAGTTATCGCTACAAGCTCTACGATTTACTCTCCTGCTTGCTGAGCCGTAATTCCCCCGACTTGTCGGGGTCGGAAAGAAGGCAAATCACGGTGTAGTGCAACGAAGTCGGACTTGTCACAGCGTAAAGTAATGAAGCCGGATCACTCCTCTCTCCTCTCTCCTCTCTCCTCTCTCCAGTGCTTTTAACTATTATGGTTATTTCTTTCTTTTACTATTTATACGGATAATATTCAATAAGTTTTCCTTAAAATGTCATGAATATGAAAAATATTGGGGATATGCCAAATTGAGGTGATAAAATATTGACACAATTTATATTAAAATTAATCAATCAATTTCGACTCCTAAGAAGCGAAGCGACGAGGAGTCGAGGTTGAAGTGAAACAATACCTCGAATCCTTGCTGCGCTTCAGTCTTCACTTCGTTACGCCCCGACAGGTTAGGATTCGAAGTAGATTTATTGAGGTGATAAACGGGGATACCCCCAAAAATTCGATGAAGATTCTCTGGATAGTGCATGAATAAAGTGTTTACGGAGAATTCTTAAATTCTGGTTACCAAGCCCCAGTTTACCAAGACTTTTCTTTTACAGTTCTCACCTACCAACACGTGGCAAGCCCTTTATTCATAGGGTTTAAGGTTTGGGTTTTCCTAAAACGTGGTGCCACAGAAATGAGTGAAATAACTTGACATAGGTTTATCGAGAGCAAATATTGAGT
>JAUWPE010000122.1 GCA_030611765.1 Candidatus Cloacimonadota bacterium
ATAGCTACCTGCTGAGTTTCCTAATTCCAAAGTCTGTGATAGATTTTCTCCTCCTCCAGAAGGAAGAGTAACTGTATTACCCCCTGAAATAGAAAGATTATACCCAATAATTGATAAGGTTTGATTATCATTGTCACTATCGGGTAACCATGTTGATCCATTCCATTTTAGAACCTGATTATTTTGTGGAGTTCCAGAAACTGGATTACCTGCAATTTTATGCGTATCATCAGATTTTTCAGATTTAAAAGCATAACCGGTTGGTAGTATCTGTTGGTCGGAAAGCTGCTCTCCATCAACAGATATTCTAAGATAGGTTTCGTCATTCTCATCAAAAATTGAATATGAAATTGGATCCATACCGAGAGCCACATCACCCAATTTTACAGAATAGAGTCCATTCTCTATCATTCTTTGAATATTATATGCATCCCAAAGAATATTACTATTCTGATCAATTATTAAAAAGTCGAATGTGTGAAGTCCATTAAGTGGAATACCATTATTATCAGCAATCTTTGCCTGAAAGTTAATAATACCAGGAAGTTGTGCGTTTACATTTACAGCAGTTAATAAAACAAAACACAAACAAATTAAGATACTAATTAATTTCTTTTTCATTGTTCCTCCGTAGATTTTTTTTATTTTAAGTGTAAGATTTTTTTGATTACGACCTGATTGTTAGATTTTATCCTTATTAAATAAATTCCATTTTGTAAATCTAATCTTTGACAAGTCATAATATTTTTTCCTTTTGGGATTCTATCATTAATAATTGTTTTTACTTCTTGACCATGTACATTGTATAATTTAATTTCAATGTCAGTACTCTCATTTAAGAAGAATTCAATATTAATATTATTTTTAAATGGGTTTGGAAAAAAATTAATATTATTTCCAATTGAATAATCATAAGAACTTAATAAATTTTCTGTAGTACTAATAATAATATTAGCATCAATTGTATTTGCTATTTCAATTTCGTTAATATAGACCTTATTCAAATGTAATAAAGCACATGTATCTTTTCGTACATATTCATTTATTTCAAATGAAAGTTCTAATATATCACCTCCTTCTTCAATTGGATACAACCCAGCAAAAGCAATTCTTACTTCACCAGAAAGATTATTATAATCAATTAAGAAACCTTCTGTAAGTGAAGTTAAATTAACTTCTTGAAATGTTACTAAGGTTGCATCATAAGTTAAAATAATTCTGGCGGAAATTACATCTTCAATATTTTGTAGGTTAACAGGTATATTAACAACTTCACCTGGACTACCAGTTGCACTATTTAATGAAAGTATTCTATTTTGTTCAGTATCACCATCTTTCATAATTAATACCGAAGGAGTCCAATTATGAGTAACATCCCCATATACTACGCCAATGTAATTTTCATTAAAAAAATTTTGTTGGAGATCTTGATAGTAACGATTTTGAGGTATGAAACGCCAATCTTTACCAACGGGAAATTCATCTATCAATCCTACTGAATACTTCAAAATCTGGGCAGCATCTTGAGCAGTTACACCATAATATCCAGTAACATCACCTGCAGCAATCTGACACTCTGTAAAATCCATAAGTCCAATTGAATATTTTAAAACCCAAGCTGCATCCATCGCGGAAATACAATTAACGCTGATATCGTTTTCTTTATTAGGTACGAATAAATAATTTTCACTCCGCATTAAATCTGTAGAATTGTAATAACCATTAGTATTTGTAATAATTGAATCAATAGTATTTCCAAAAATATATAATATAACAGAATTTATTGGAAAACCACTTATACAATAATTAATATAGCCTGCTATATGAAATAAATCTGATGTTCCTATAAAATCTTGATTATATTGATCACTTTCTAATGGATCAAATTCCATATGATCTGGATTAAATGTCCAATCGTCCATAGAAGGAGTTATCATGTAATATTTTCCACCTAAAAGATCATAAAAATTATAATATCCATCTTCATTTGTGTATTCTGTATCATTTTCATAACCAGAAAGTGTTATAAGAACATCATTTAATGGCAACGATTCGTTATCTATAACATATCCAGAAATGGTATATCGACCATATACAATAATTGTTCCTGAGTGAATATTATAATTATGAGCTGATATATAAATATCCATAAAACCATCATAAGGTGAATTGTCAAAGGTAATAGTAACATTTCCTGTTCCATCAGTTATACCGCTACCTATATGATCACCATTCTGTGATAAACCAACAAGAACTCCGCTAATACCCACTGAAACATTTAGTTGAGTATCAGTAATATCTATTGAATTGCAGTAACTTGGACTAAAAGTTTCTGGTGTGTCAGTCCACACATCAAGCGATGGATCGCTTAAAAGGTTTAAAGCATAATATGACCAGCGAAGGGCATCCCAAGTGTTGCAAAGAGAAGCTCCATCTTCCTTTGAATCATTATTTATTTCACCTAACTTATAGATGTTTTCTCCAAACAAGGCATCGAAAAATTGCCTGTCTAAATATTGAGAACTTCCGTTAGTACCCCCTGCAGTATACCAACCATACCTGGAATTTCCAATAAATGCAACACAGCCGTTAGAGATAGTTGTAAATTTTTCACCAATACAATCTTCATTATCGTAGCTTCCATCTGACCATCTGTTGTCAAAAGAAGCTGGATAACAACCCTGTGTGTAAATGATATAGAAATTATGGTTTGTACCATTTGAGGTTAGGTTACTATTTGTAACATTACTGCGGTAGAAGTTCATATTGTTATCGGGAGTTGAATGACCCAGATGATTTAAAATATTAGTTCCTGCATTCATTTTGTTTTTTAGATCAGTCCAACTCCAAGAACCATCTCGTTCATATTGGGTCTGAACAGTAAAATTTCCAGGGAATCCTGTTGTAGTGTAACCGTTGTAATTTCCTCCATTCATAACCTCATCTTTATAGGTTCCACCCCAGGTTAAAGGGTCAAGTTGCTCTCCAACCATAATTGCTTTTTCCAAATCGCTTGCAACCGGGTTTTGCTGGTACATCATCTGTTTATTCAGAGCAGAACTAAATTCAGTTCCACTATCAGCCGAGATTCTTCCAATAAAAACTTCTGCAAAATAGTCAGCTTCTGAATTTTCACCCCATTTATTGTCATTATCTACATTCCAATCAGGTCCTGCGCCTGAACCTACTCTATCAAGAGCTGCATAATAAAGGTCTGCTGGAATGTCATAATCTTCTGTTGGGTTTGGCCAAGTATTAACCCAACCATAAAAACCACGATGTGGAACAATCTCTACATCACCACCAAGAAGAACATATTCAGTGCCAAGATTTTGATAGACATATTTGATGAAATTCCTGATTTTGTCTTGATTATCAACACCGCTATATTCCGAATAAATATCATTGGTTGTTTTTATTAAAACATTGTAACCTTGTTTGGTCTTAAAATCTGCAAATGAATCGAAACTTGATGAATATGTGTTACTGGTTATGATTATATATTTGTTATCACCACTTCTTGTATTTGACTGTGAAGGATATAATCCAATCTGTTCAGGATTATCAATAATATTTCTAACACGCTCATTTGTTTTTTTATCATTGCGATAGAAATTATTAAATGAATTTTCAGCTTCAACAGTTGATTCTGTTTCAATAAGAACCCTCATTTCCGAGAAGTAAGAAACCTTTCCTGATGCGGGTATATATTGGACAGGGAAAATATTAAGCAGTGCTATTGAATGCCCCCCAAGATATTGAGTTTGGATTTCCGAGTTTAACTTTTCTGGAAAGGGCATATTAGAATTGTAGATTTCTGGGTCAGGTTCTGTAAATTCAACTTCTCCTTGATAACCAATTGGATATGGTCTTTGTCTGGGATAAATCCTGTATTCTCCGGGTAAATCATTTATCCCTTCATAAATTACAGATATACTGATGGCTTGTTCTCCTGGTGGTAGAAGCAATTGAACGGACTTGCTCGGCAGTTCAGGTGTCCCAGGTTTTGAAATGGACATAAAACCATTCATTTCAACTCTATAATAATCCCCTTGCTTTGTAATTTGTGGTTTATTAAAATAGTATTTATATTCAATCTTATCTGCAAACAATGAAAGGTTTTGCAATAGAAACAATAAAAGCAATATAAATAAAATTTTTCCCAGACTAACTATTTTTAATAAGCTCATCTTAAGTATCTCCATTAAATGCTTTTTTCATTTTACCTAAAAAATATGTCAAAACAAAAAAGGACGCAACTTCCAATTACGCTCTGAAACTAGGTATTCCCATATCCGACAGCCAAGACATAAGAAAGCGCGCCCAGAATGGACGCATCCCTCTTACTCGCTCTGCTTATCTTAATAATCTGGGAATTTTAGTTTCAGAACAAATAAGAAATGCTATATTTATATTTTAGTTAGCTATGTCATAGTTTGTCCTTCTTGTGACAAATTTCGATCAATTGGTTTCTGTGTTTCATGCTTATCCCGTTTCATTATATCTTTTTATGTTAATATATAATTTTTCTGTCAAATTTTTATGAATTTCTCTCACTACCACTTCTCCTACACTTTCAATCATACAAAATTACTCTTCCTTTTTTTCCTCATTCAACTTATCTGTTAGTTTTTGAACTAGTGGAGAATCTGGAGTTAATTCACACATTTTTTCTATTGTTTTATTTACCATCTGTATGTTGTTTATCTTAAAATATAACAATCCTAATTTATAAAAACTATCTGCTGCGGATATACTACAACCTTTTAGAGCGTAAGCATTTCCCATATTGTGGTATGCAAGTACGAAAAATGTATCAATTTCTATAGCTGTTTGGTAACATCCAATTGCTTTTTCAAATGATCTCTCAGCTAAATAACGATTACCCTTAAGTAAATATGGCAAAGCTTCTATGAAGGCATTTGTTCCTTTGGGTACAGGATTTGTTTCGGCTAATACATGGATTGATACAATAAACAAAATCGCTAGTAAGATAAATATTTTTTTGCGTTTCATCATTACGTCCTTTTCAATTTGTCCATAAAACATATTCTTATTCTATATTTTTAAACTATAGCACCTCGAACATATTAAATAGCGTAGATAAAACGTTTTATCTTTTTGGTCGGTGTCTTTTCAAACTCTTCCGGGTATAGCTCAAATTTGGAAATGAAGCTGTAAGCAGGAAAGAACTGGTTGATATTCTTTCTATTCTGTTCCATCAATCCATCGAGCTGTGCTTCCGAAATGTGCTCTGCATCGATCTTATCCATATCAGCATATACAAGTGCAACAAGTTTACCATTTTTATCAATAACAAGAGATTCCTGAATATAAGGCAGGTTGTTTATTTTTGCTTCAAGTTCTTCCGGATAGATATTTTGTCCTGATGAACTGAGTATCATACTTTTTGCACGACCTTTTATAAAGATAAAATTATCTTCGTCTATCAAACCGAGATCACCTGTATGCAACCAGCCATCTTCGTCAATCGCTGCAGAAGTCGCTTCTTTGTTTTTGTAATATCCATCCATTACAATTTCGCCCCGAACAAGAATTTCTCCTACTATATTTTTAGGATCATCAGAATCAATTTTGGCTTCCAGGAAATTTATTGTTTGTCCGCATGAAGCGGGTTTATGAATTTTCCAGTTTGCATAGCTGATGAGCGGTCCGCACTCCGTCATCCCATAACCGATAGTGAAGGGAAATTTGATGCTCTGGAAAAATGCTTCTGCTTCTTCGTTAAGCGCTGCGCCACCGATCACAACCTCGTAGAAGTTATCACCAAACGCGGTGACCAGTTTTTTCTTGATCTTATTTTTGATCACTGATTTCAAGCCGGGAATAGCGAAAAGAACTTTCATGCTTCCTTTATCAAGAACCGGTTTGACCTGTTTGCGATAAATTTTTTCAATAATAAGCGGCACCGAAAGAATGAGGTGAGGTCTCACATCTGCAAATGCTTTCATGATGATCTTGGGGGAGGGTAATTTTGTAAGGAATGTAATATGACATCCAAGTGTGAATGGGAATAGAAATTCGAAAGCACAACCGTATGCGTGAGCTAGCGGCAGGAAAGAGAGAATTCGTTCACCGGCTTTTAGCGGCATGTGCTCATGGGCATACACAATATTCCCGATCAAACTGTTATTAGAAAGCATCACACCTTTTGAAAAACCGGTTGTCCCTGATGTATAAACAATAGAT
>JAUWPE010000036.1 GCA_030611765.1 Candidatus Cloacimonadota bacterium
ATGAGATCATAACAAATGCAATAAAATATGCTTTTGAAGGAAGAGAAGTGGGGAACATTCATATTGAATTAAAAGAGACAGAGAAACATGTTGTAATAAAAATTTCTGATGATGGGATCGGAATGCCGGAAAATATAGACATAAATGATCCGGATACGCTTGGCTTATCAATTGTTGATATGATTACTCAGCAGCTACAGGGAATCCTGAAATTAGACAGGAAGAATGGGACGAGTTTTACACTGGAAATACCGAAGGAGAGTAGAGTGTAGAGCGTGGAGCGATCCGCCTTCATTACATTTCAGTATTCTCCTCAAGTTGGCAGATACGCCCAGACAGGACGGCGTGACAAGGATAGCAAAGAAAGAGGAGTGAGGAAAGAAGAGAGAGAAATGCATGTCATTAGTAGTCATTTAGTCGTTGGGTTATGGAGTTAAAAGTATGAGATTAGAAGAGTTTAAAACATTAACCACATGCTTTTTAACCCGTTTACCCTGTGTAATCTCTTATATCTTTTATTACACATGGGTGAAATCCGCCAGCTGGTGGAGTGGAAATCCAGAAAAAATACTTATTTAGCAGATGCAAATATGTAGATGAATAAAACAAATACTGGATTCCCGTTTCCACGGGAATGACACCTATTTTGTTTTTTGGAGTAGCCGAGTCTCTCGGCTTTATTATTTTCGACTCCTAAGTGAAACGAGGAGTCGAGAATTACTTTTTAGGTTGTTCTGAAGTCTTCACGAAAACTGGTGGAGTGGGAATCCAGAAAAAAATACTTATTAAACAGATGCAAATATGTGGATGAATAAAAAAAATACTGGATTCCCGTTTTCACGGGAATGACACCTATTTTGTTTTTTGGAGTAGCCGAGTCTCTCGGCTTTATTATTTTCGACTCCTAAGTGAAACGAGGAGTCGAGAATTACTTTTTAGGTTGTTCTGAACTCCACTCAAAAGTGAAGTCCAGTCCAACCGACTTCAATTTATTTAAAGGCACTATCTTCTTTTATGAAATTTCTTTCTCGGTGCCCTCTGCCTGATTGTTTCGCCGTTTTATCACGCTGTATCGCAGCAAAAGCGGAAGTTTTACGAAGGCGAACAAAGTCGTCCTGTCGGGGCGTAGCGTAGCGAAGACTGAAATGGAATGAAGACGGACCTGTCTCTGCGTAATGTAATGAAGACGGATTAGCCACAAAATCACACAAAAGTTATTTTTGTTACTTTTCATATTAATAGGTAATATTTTTTTCGTGTGCTTTTGTGTGTTTTCGTGGCTCATACCTGTCACGGCGTAATGTAACGAAGATGGATGGTTTTATTCTTTTTTGGTTTCGGTTTACCCTGTTGGAATACTTATCCTACGGGGTTTATACGAGTTATGTGAAAAATTCTAAAACTCAGTTCCGCTTGAGAAATTAAAATTATTGATCTTCATGGCAGGAACAAGGAAACCGCCGCCAAAGAACGCACTTGCGAGCTCAGCGGTATCTCCGATCTCTTCGATGTTCGAGAAAATATTAATGACACTATCAGTATAACGCATATTTTTAAGTGGTTTGGTAATCTTGCCATTCTCAACTAAGAAGAAACCATCCCGAGTCATTCCAGTGATAAGTAGTGAAATGGGATCAATAATATTGGAGTAGTGGAAATGAGTGACCAGCACACCTTTTTTAGTACTTTTTATCATTTTTTCAACTGAACTTTTACCAGTTTCAAACCTCATTGCAAAAGGATACGCTGCTTGCCCGGGTAAAGGAATTGCATGTCCGTTATTATCAACACCTGCTTGCTTGGCGATCCATCGGTTGGTTGCAAAGCCCTTTGGAATACCTTTCTCAACAAGCGTCATGGGTTTTACCGGCATTCCTTCAAAATCAAAGGGTTGAGAACCGATAATAGGATTATATGGATCTTCAAAAATATTGAGCTTTTCAGAGAATATTTTTTTATTCAATCCATCTTTTAAGAAGGTTGTACCTTCAAGATAATCCATACCGTTAAATCCTTTCCAAAGAAGGAAAAGCACGAATTCTGCCACAGCTGCCGGTTCCATAATAACGGTATATTTACCCGGCTTCAAACCTTCAGGATACATACTCTTAATCGCCTTTTCAACTGCAATATTGGCTGCTTTCTCGACATCGATCTTGCGTACATCTTTTTTGATGATCTCATGCCAGCCTGATGCTGCATCCTTCATAGCGGTAATGCTGAACTCCGCATTTGTTGAGATATCGTAAGCAAAGAGCCCTTTACAGTTTGCCAGCGCAATCTCAGAAGTAGAATTGGAAAATATTCCCGCTCCTTCAAGATCATTTTTCTTACAGATATTTACCGCTTTTGTGATAGCTTCTGCACGCTGCTTGGGGGAAAATACATCTGTTGCTTTGCAGAAATTATTAACCTTTTGATATTCCTGCTGCTTGGGAAGGGGAAGCAATTTTTCATTATCCTTCTGCATTTTCGTAGCATCAATTGCTGCCTGAAGTGTTTGTTTAAGAGATTCATCATCCAATTTGTTAGTCGTTGCAGTTGCAGTTTTTTTGCCAATTATTGTGCGCACTCTGATATAATATGATGTATCACTCACATTTTGATGTATATAATTATTCGCATATCGTGTGAGAGCGCTTTTACTATTGAAAATCAGAACCTCTGTTTCGACTTCCTTCGAAAGAGAACAAATTTTCTGTGCAAGCTCACGAATTTCTTCTTTGCTTTTCTGGCTCATATATACTCCTGAAATATTTATTCAATTGCTTTTTTATATCTGCTTATGATTGTGTCAAGACTTTCATTTCTCACAACGATTTTGTTGACATAGAGTATAACGGCACAGATAAGTATTCAAGATTATACGAAAAGAGGTTCAAATGCCAGTAACTGTTGTATTAGGAGCATTGTGGGGTGATGAAGCAAAGGCAAAGATAGTTGATGCACTCGCAGTAAATATGGATGCAATCGTACGCTTTCAGGGTGGATGCAATGCGGGTCATACTGTGGTACATGGTGACACAACGTATAAATTCCACATTATTCCGGTCGGTATCCTTGATCCTGAGATGATATGCATTATAGGAAACGGTGTTGTCATAAATATTGAACGATTGTTGCAGGAGATCGAAGAGATCGAAACCAAAGGTATTCATCTTGCGGACAGATTTTTCATTAGCTCTCAAGCTCATATTACACTTTCTATACAAACTTATCTCGACGAACTCGGTGAGAAATTGAGCGGCGAACAGGCAATTGGAACTACAAAATCGGGTATTGGACCTACCTATTCCGATAAAGCCGCACGTCTGGGACTTCGCATGGGTGACCTGATCGATAAAGAATACCTCGAATACAGACTTTCAAATCTGATCAATAATAAGAAAGATTTGCTTGGCTCGTGGCTCGAAAACATTAGTTTAGACGATTCCGTGGAAATGCTCTATGATATTGGAATTCAGCTCAAACCCTTTATCAGCAACACTCCTTGTATGATAAACAAGCTTATTAAGGAAAATAAAGATATTCTTTTTGAAGGAGCTCAGGGCACGCTCCTTGATATCGATTTTGGGACATATCCTTACGTAACTTCATCAAATACAACAATTGGTGCCGCGTTGACAGGTGCGGGTATAAATCCGAGAAATATTGATAGAATAATCGGTGTTATGAAGGCATATTTTACCCGCGTTGGCAACGGACCTTTCCCTACAGAATTACATGATGAGATAGGTGATTATATACGCGAAAAGGGACATGAATACGGCACCACAACTGGGCGCCCCCGCAGATGCGGCTGGTTTGATGCTGTTGCTGCAAGGTTTTCTGCAATGCTTAATGGTTTTGACGAGATCGCACTCACATTGCTGGATGTCTATTCCGGGTTGGATACGATAGATATTTGCACAGGATACACATTAGATGGTCTGGAACTTGAAGAATATCCAGTTGAAACACGGATTCTGAAAAATGTTCAACCTTCATATATATCTCTTCATGGTTGGGATGATGATATTACTTCCGTCAAAAAATTTGACGAACTGCCGGAAAACGCTCAAACATTTGTCCTTACTATTGAAGAACTTCTCGGCATTCCGATAAAGATAATTTCCGTGGGTGCAGAGCGCAGCCAAACTATATATAGATAAGAATCCTGCATGAGTATCATTTGTCAGAATATATTCTTTGCCTATGCAAATAGAAAGCCCAATTCCGTTATTTTTGAGGATTTCAGCTTCGAAATGAATAATAATGAAACAAAGTGTCTATATGGTGGTACCGGCTCCGGAAAAACAACCCTGTTCAATCTTCTTTTTGGTGAATTAAAGACCAAAAAAGGGAATATTCTTATAGACAATATTCCTCTCCAGAAAGAAAAAACCCTCTTCAAGAAAGTAGCATTTCTGTTTCAAGAGCCGGAAAAACAGTTTGTTTTTCCCTCAATACAAGATGAATATAAATTTTTAACACTACAAAAGAACAACATCGCCATCACTCAAAATATCAGAGAGTTATGCGATATATTTAATGTAAAGATTGAGTTTTATTTTAACAGAGATATCTATGAATTATCACTTGGCGAACTCCGCTTGCTGCAAATTATTTTTTCCTTTTCTGCTGACACAGAATATCTGATACTGGACGAGCCGGCAGACCATCTTGAGAATGCACATCGTGCAATATTTTTCGATCTAATAAAATCAACTAAAAACAGAGGAATACTAATCTTAACCAAATATCCTGAGCTCTATGAAACTGTCGCTGATACGAGTATTCCAATTAATGCAAGGTACGAATGAGGTCTTTATGAAAAAAATTGTTTTGTTAATTTCAATTATATTTTTGAGTACAACACTTAGCGCAGGTGCTCAGGAAGAGTTTGACTTCGCTAAAAAAATGTATGATGATACGCTGTATGAGGAAGCGATAGGCAAATTTCAGGATATTATTCAGAAATATCCTGCTTCGTCGCTTGCAGAAGAAGCACAATTCTATCTTGGCAATTCATATATGGAACTCGAGCAATATGTGAACGCTTCCTTTGCATATAAGCGTCTTCTCGAGGACCATCCGCAGACAACGCTCTATCCTCAGACTGTTTTCAAACTTGCTGAAAGTCTTTTTGAAAGCAAAAATTATTTCGAAGCTTCACAACATTATCAGGACCTGATATATAATTATCCGCAAAGTCCTTATGCCCTGCAATCACTCGATAAGATAATTACAGCTTTGAAGAATGCAGGTATGTATAATGAAGCCATTCTTGTTTCAATGGACATCATTGAGAGTTTTACGGGAAAAGCTCAGATCCCGGGAATTCTGATCTCACTTGCATCTGTGTATCAACTTCATAATATGCCTGCTGAGTATGAACAAACCCTTCTGAAAATTGTTGATAATTATCTTCAATCCGATGAGAAGTGGGAGGCAATACAGGAATTATCTCAATATTATTATGATAATGAATTACCTGAACAAGCGCTTCAATTACTACAAAATGGACTTACGGAAACCATTCCGCGCCAATATGAACAATCGTTGCTTCTGCTTTATGCAGAACTCCTCGAACGAAGCGGTGACAAGCAAAGATCATTGGAACAATATAAGGAATTTTATCGTAAGTTCGATACTTATACACAGCGGGATAGGATGGCTGACAGGATCGCAGCCCTTGAATTTGCACTTGGAGAATATAGAAATACAATACTTACATGCAATGAATTTCAGCAAAATTTCTCTGCAAGCGAATACACAGCACATATCCAGTATCTGCTTGCATATGCTCAATTTCAGCTACAAAATTATACTCAATCAATAAATATCTTTAACGGAATAGACATGGAAAAAGCTTCTTTTGAGATTCAGAAAGATATTCAGCAATTGCGTGCACGTGTTTATATTCAGCAAAAGGAATATGAACTAGCGATCTCTACCTATCTTAATATTATAAAAAATTATCCTCATATTACTGCGGTGGATTCCGTTTATTTTGATATTGGACAGCTCTATCAAGAATATCTGAAAGATCATTCTGCTGCGATAAATTACTATAAAATTATTGTCACAACCTATCCCGAAAGCGATCTGCAGGGACAAACACTTCTGAATCTCGCATTCTGTAGCGAACAGCTAAACCAATATGATACAGCATTACGATACTATAAAAAGGCGATTTCTACCCATTTTCTCACTTCTGAAAAACGTGATGAGATATCGGATAAACTGGATTACATTGAGCATTTTATGGCAAAAAATGAGAGCTTAGCGCTTGAAAATATGCTTGAAACTTTTACACAATTTGTCCGACATAATGATTATATCGCAACTATTCATTCTATTGCGGAAATCTATTGCAATGATTTGAAGGACTATCAAAAAGCACTCGACCTGCTAGAAAGCGATCCTCTTTTTTATCGAGAGCCCAAGCTGCTGCTTCTCAAAGGTGAACTTTATCTCACTCTTGCTGAAAAATATACTTATGAAGAAAATGAACAGGCAGAATCTCTTTACACTCAAGCTCAGCAGATTTTCGAGACTATCGTTTCTGATTATAAGGATATTAATGAAAAAGCTTATGCGGAATTCCATTTGATATCACTGAAGGTAAGAAAGTTCGAGCCCGGAAGCGAGCTATATGTCACGAGCTTAAGACAATTAACTCTCAATTTCATCGATACTTATAATACATTTCCTTATGTTGGAGAGGTTTATTTTAAGCTTGGCAAGGCGCTCATAGAATCTGGAGAATCTGAAGAACAGACGATCATGTACCTGCAAAAAGCTGCGACTCTTTCACAAAATGCCGATATCAGAAATGAAGCATATTGTTATCTTGGAGATCTCTATCTTAAAAATGAGGGCTATATCGCTGCACGAAACCAGTATCAGAAAATTGATGAACAGACTATATATGCTGACCCTGAACTGCTTTACAATGTTGGATATGTTTATTTTCAGCTTAAATCTTATTCACAGAGTGTGATATATTTCGAGTATTACGTGCAAAATTATTCTGCTCAGGAAAATTATATTGAAGCACTGGATCTTCTTGCATCCATTTATGTAACTTTAAACGAACCGGTTAAGGCAATAAATTACTATGCTATTCTTGCTGAAAAAGTACCCAATGATAAACTTCTTCGCACACTTCGGAACCTCTATATTGACCAAGCTGAGTTTGATGAAGCCGTTGACATTTCGATAAAAATTGAAACGCTTACTAATAATGACAGGCGGATACTTGCGGGAATTTATGAAGTTCAAGGCAATCTGAGTTATGCAATTCTGCAGTATGGGCGCATCATCAGCGAGGTCGTGGCAGAAGATACGATGCTCATTGATACTCAGCATCTTGCCAAACTCCATATGCTTGTGGATGATATGAACAGCGCTCTGACAAATTATACGAAAATCTATAACATAACAGAAAGTTACAAAAATCCTTTCGAAAGTTTTCCTTGTCTGAATTGGCCAAAAATTGCCGAAAATACTATAGTTGCTTATTACAAACTGAAAAATCGCTCTCAGGCAGAAACCTTTGAGAAATACTACAAGTCAGTTATAAAAAATAATGCTGAGATCGAAGCCCACATTGCGATTGAAAGAGGAATTTATTATGCACAGCTTGATCAGAAGAAGGCAAGAAAATTATTTGAGGAAGTGATCGAAGATTATAGTTCAACTGAATATGCTGCTGATGCCTATATGGAAATGGCGATCATGGAACTTGAGAATAAAGAATTCGAAAAAGCAGAAACCTATCTTACCACACTGCTCGATAAATTTCCTGATTCCGATCTCACAAATAATGTGTATCTCAAGCTGGGCTCGATGAATTTCAGTGAGGGGAATTTTCAGGATGCGCTGGAATATTATCAGAAAGTAATTCAACGTGATAAGGAAGGGACCTATGCAATGCAGGCGATTGAAAATTTTGCTCTAACCTGCAAAACAATGGGCGAGTGGATGCTAGCGATCGAAGCATATCAAATGCTTATTGAACGTTTCGGCTCACCTGAAATGACACCTCAAACAATATTTGAGATTTCCTATTGTTATTATATGGACAAGGAATACAGGAAAGCGATCCAACTTTTCAAAACCATACAGGATAAATTCACGGACAGTGAAGTAAAAGCTGAGATCATCTACTGGATAGGGGAATCTTATTATGGATTGAAGGAGTATGACCAGGCAATTGAAGCGCTTCTAAAGATCGTGTATGATTACAGCTATCTGGATCAGTGGTATGTGAATGCCAATATCAAGATCGCCATAGCTTATGAAAAGCTTCAGAAATTCGACAAATCCCGGCTGTTCTACAAAAATGTTATCGAACGCTACGGCACGAACTCCAATTGGGGAGCAGAAGCAAAAAAATTGCTGGACGCACTTCCATAATCTTCTTCAAAAATATATCTTAAACTATGAAAAATCTGAAGCTGATAATCTCCTATCTTAAACATTATAAGAAAACCATTGCGATTGGTGTGCTCTGCCTAATAATCGTTGACGCCATTCAGATGATCGTACCCAAGATCATCCAGCATGTGATCGACTCTCTGCACAATCCCAGTTTCACCATGAAGACTGTTTTGATATCCGCAGGATTTATTTTCGGGCTTGCTATATTTATGGCTTTGCTGCGTTTCCTGTGGCGAATTCTTCTTATTACTAATTCCTTTAAAATAGAAAAGAAGATCCGTAATGACTATTACGAGCATCTGCAAAAACTATCACCCCGTTTCTTTCAAAATCATAATACGGGTGATCTCATGGCGTATGCAACGAATGATCTTAATGCCGTACGCATGCTGTTTGGCATTGGTGTAGTACTTGCTTTTGATGTATTTTTTGTTACGATCGCTTCCTTTGTGCTTATGAGTAACATCAACTTCAAAATGACACTTTATGTGATCATTCCACTTCCTATTGTAACCTTTATTACAATATATTTCGGCAAGAGACTTCATCGCTTATTCAAAAAAGTTCAGGACACATTTTCACATCTTTCAGATAGAGTGCAGGAAACCATTTCCGGTGTGCGCGTTATAAAATCTTTTGGTCGTGAAAATGCTTATGAAGATCGTGTCGGTGAAGTTGCGGAAAACCTTGTGGAACATAATATCAAACTGGTGAAAATATGGGGTATGTTCTTCCCTTCGATGTTTGCGATCATCGGCATAAGTATGATGCTGACACTTTATATCGGTGGAACTAAAACCATCCTTCGGGAGATCACGATCGGGGAATTCGTTGCATTCAACAGCTATCTCCACCTCATTATCTGGCCAGTGATCGCAGTTGGCTGGATCGTGAATCTCTATCAGCGAGGTACTGCATCTCTCAATAGAATTCAGGATATCATGAACCAGAAACCCGAGATAATTGATGAACCTTGTGTGGACAGATCAATAACCTCTCTTCAAGGAAACATATGCCTTAAACATCTGCACTATACCTATCCTGCTACAGAAATACCTGTGCTTAAGGATATTTCGATCGACATTAAGGCAGGTGAAACTCTCGCGATAGTGGGCAGGACAGGTGAAGGGAAAAGCACGCTGATAAAGCTCCTGACACGTTTATTCAATCCACCTAAAAACGAAATCTATATCGATGACCATGAGATATATCAAATCCCGCTGGATACGCTGCGCAAGTCAGTCGCAGTGGTTTCCCAGGATATTTTTCTCTTTGCATCATCAGTTAAAGATAATATTCAGTTCGGCAATGAAAACGTGACACACGAGGATGTCATAGAAATAGCTCAAATATCACAATTTTACAACGACATAAAGGACTTTGAGATGGAGTTTGACTCCATAGTCGGGGAAAGAGGAGTTTCGCTTTCGGGAGGTCAGAAACAGCGTCTGGCGCTTTCCAGAGCTCTTATTAAAAATGCTCCGATTCTTGTCCTGGATGATGCATTTTCTTCTGTAGATACAGAAACTGAAGATATCATTCTAAAAAATATTCGAGTAAGCCAGAAGGATAAAACCGTGCTCATCATTGCACATAGAATTTCTACAATGCAGCATGCAGATAAGATAGTTGTGCTGGATGATGGCAAAGTTGCAGAGCAGGGAACACATGAATCGCTGCTTGCACTTAATGGAATTTATACGGATATCTATAATCGTCAAAAATTAAGAGAAGAACTGGAAATGTAGTATGCGAAGATATTCGTCAGCCTTTGAAGAAGAAAAAGATAGCGGTAAGGTACTCGACTCCAAGTTGATGAAGCGCTTGTTTGCCTATCTCGCGCCCTACAAGGTGTATTTCATCATCTCATTTTTCATTTTGATCATTGTTGCCTTCTTCGCAATTGCAATTCCATACATCACCAAATATGCTATTGATGAATATATAAATCCTTCTTTGAAAATTCTCACTGTAGAAAATTATCCTGAACTGCGGGAGCATTTCACAAAAAAATATAAAAAGTACGTTGTAAGTCAGCAGGAAGGCAAGATACTTCTGCACAGCTACGATCTCGATAAAATACTGCCAAAACACTTTAAGATGCTCCTTGCCAATGATCTTATCAGCAAAGAGATCTATGCTGCATATCCGATAAATGAGAAAAATACACCAATCGCAGAAAAAAATCCTGAATACCTGAAACCATTCGGAAAATACTATATCATTCAGCAGAAAAATCTATCCGAGCTTTGTATTGATGACACCAAAACACTTCGCTCTCGTGATATAAGCGGTCTAAAGACATTGGCGATCATATTCTTTGTGTTCCTCATCCTGCGATTTGTGTTCAGTTATGCCCAGATATATCTTACTCAGTACGGTGCGATGCATTCTATGTATGACCTGCGCATGAAGCTCTTCAATCATCTGCAGAAACTGCCAATGTCCTTCTTTGATAAGAATCCGATCGGGCGATTAGTTACACGTATTACCAATGATGTAAATGCTCTATCCGAAATGATCGGTGAGGGACTTATCACACTGGTACAGGATATTTTCATGATGCTGGCGATTCTTATTGTTATGCTCATTATTAACTGGAAAATGGCGCTTATTATCTTTGTGATACTTCCCTTTGTGGTATTCTTCATGTTCAAGTTCAAAGTCGATATTCGCAAGGTCTATCGGCTTGTAAGGATTCGCCTTGCAAAGATAAATACCAGCTTGAGTGAAAATATTTCAGGCATTCAGACAATTCAACTTTTTCATCAGGAGAAGAAGAAACTGAACGAATTCGAGAACGTTACACAGGACTATTTCGATGCTGAGAAAAAACAGTTACGTGTTTTTGCAGTGTTCCGCCCCCTTATTGATGTCATGGTTCACCTTGGGATAGCGCTTATCATCTGGTATGGCGCCGGAAGCATCATCCAGAATAAGATGTCACTTGGTGTGCTGGTGGTTTTCATAAGTTATACTCACCGCTTCTTTGATCCGCTCTATGATCTGAGCCAGAAATATAATGTGATTCAATCCGCGATGGCTGCGTTGGAGCGTATCTTTAAACTCATGGATGAAAAAGAAGAGCATTATGCAGTGCTACCCGAGCATCCAATCCGTTTGCAGGGTGAGATCGAATTTAAAAATGTGTGGATGGCATATAAAAATGAAGAATGGGTGCTTAAAGATATAAATCTGAAAATCGCAAAAGGTGAAAAAGTTGCGCTGGTAGGTTCTACCGGAGGCGGAAAAACCTCCCTTGTGAAGCTTGTCAGCTCATTCTATCCTTTCCGGAAAGGTGAGATACTTATTGATGGAAAATCGATCAAAGATTATAATTTGGAAGAACTACGCAATAATATTGGTGTTGTTCAGCAGGATGTCTTTATCTTCTCTGGTAAGATCCGCGATAATATTTCTTTGTTCCGACAAGATATTTCCGAAGAACAGATCATTCAAGCAGCAAAGTATGTGAATGCTGACCGCTTCATATCAAAACTTCCAAAAAAATATGATGATGATGCAAAAGAGCGTGGCTCAGTGCTTTCTGCAGGTCAGCGCCAACTCCTTGCCTTTGCTCGCGTGCTGGTAGGGGATCCAAGTATTTTTGTGCTTGATGAAGCTACTTCCAATATCGATACGGAAACTGAGATGCTCATTCAGGACGCGCTGCATAAGATCATGGAAAACCGAACCTCGATCATTATAGCACACCGCCTTTCTACCATTCAGGATGTTGATAGGATAGTTGTCATACATAAAGGTCGTATCGCTGAAGAGGGAACACACCAGGAACTGCTCAAACTGCGGGGAATTTATTATAAACTCTACGAATTACAATATAAAGGAATGGAGAAGTAAACAATTCAAAATGTAAAATGGAAAATGAAAAGTGCATCCGTCTTCATTCCGATACTCGGAATTTTGCTGTGACAAGTAATGGAAAATTTACACCCAAATTATTTATAACTTTGTCACTCTGAGCTTGTCGAAGAGTCTATTTATCATAGTTATCACTCGAACCAATTTCCCCAAGTTCAACTTAGGGACGAGAAAAATTGGAAAAGATAAATTAAGACAGATTATTCCTATGCATAAGGAATTTAAAAAAGATTAGAGCAAAAACTAATGAAGTTTTTAGAGGAGAATAAATAATGAGTCCACTCTAAAAAGTTAAATTTAAGAAATCGAGAAACCGTTCCCAGTGAAATAAAAAAGAAAAGCATTTCACGGGATAAATAAAACGGTTAATTCATTTTTTTGTTTCATTAACCACCAACTTTTTAACCCGTGAAATCCACAGGATATTTAACCGGGTAAGTTGGTGGTTAATAGGAAGATAGCTAATTGTAACCGATTCACTTGTCCCGTTAAATCCCTATTCATTTAACTGGGATAGGTTTCCAAATATTTGATGCATTTTCTAACATATTTCTAATTACACACTTTTTAGAGTAAACTCAACATTTAAAATCAATAATTTTGTCACAACTTCAGACTGGACTTCAGTAATCGCTGAAAGCGATCTGGAGTTCAGTATGAAGGGAATAGAGAAAGGTTCGCTCTGAACTCCATCCGCCAGTGCGCGGATAAATCGTGATTATGAAGTACAGGCTTTAATATGAAATATTGACATAATTTTGAGATTAATGAAATCAATTCCCATACAAAAATTGATAAAAGGTTAATATGCAAATCAACTTCCCCTCCATCGGTCCAGTCCTCTTCGAAAGAAGCAAGCGAGCCAAGCGTATCAGTATTTCAGTTAGATCAGAAAGAGTAAGGGTCACTGTGCCAAAAGGCGTAAGTTTCAAACAAGCTGAAAAATTTGTTTTAACTAAAACCGACTGGATCAAGAAGCATCTTCAAAAACTTGAAGACCTTAAAAGTAATTATAAAAGTCCAATTCGTGATCTGAGCTTGATAAATAGAAATACTGCAAAAGCAGCGCTCATACATAAACTGGAATCTTTAGCCCGCAAGCATGGCTTTAAATATAATCAGGTGTTTATCAAAAACCAGAGAACGATTTGGGGGAGCTGCTCGCACAAAAACAATATTAATCTCAATTATAAATTGTACATACTGCCGGACGAACTCCATGAATATGTGATACTGCATGAACTCTTACATCTCAAGATCAAGAATCACAGCAAGGATTTCTGGAACGAGCTTTCACGCTATTGCCCGGATTACAAAAAATTAAAAAAGGAGTTGAAGCACTATCGGATTGAGCTTATGTGATTTTCCAACATTACTACTTGTACCCAAGTTCGACTTGGAAACGAGACTATTTCACCATTTTATATTTCGCCCATCTTCTCCAGATGCATCGGAATTTGGTGAACCCGGTGGGCAGGTGAAGGTTCATCCTACTCCATTATTATTTACCAAACATTCGCAAGATTTACGTTATCATTGACACATAATAGCCATCATGAAATATACCAGCAAAGAAAAAAGAATAGAATATAACTATGTGTAAAAAAAGAAATATAATCCAATCGAAGAAAGTAATCGAATGTTTGACATTATTTCCAATGAAATAAGGAAAAGTTAATTATGAATATATGTAATTTTAGAACAAATGATCAAATTGTTCGAAGGAAATAAAAATGATACTGACACAAAAATATATTTCATTGCCTGAACTGAAAATTGATGATCTTACCGTAAAACTTCCTATAATCCAGGGCGGCATGGGAGTTGGTATTTCGATGGCTGGACTTGCGTCGGCAGTAGCCGATCAGGGTGGTATAGGTGTGATCTCTTCTGTAGGATTAGGCTTGTTGCGTGATAAAGATATGAAAAATTATCGAGCGGGAAATATCATTGCTCTGCGTGAAGAGATCCGAAAAGCCAAACGTCTTTCATCAGGTATTATTGGAATTAATGTTATGGTTGCGGTTTCGGATTATGATGATCTTGTAAGAACTGCATTGGAAGAAGAAATTGATATTTTATTTTTAGGTGCCGGACTGCCCTTGAGATTACCCAATGGCGTTTCAATTGAGTTTTTGAAATCTGTTAAAACCAAAATAATACCCATAGTATCTTCAGCAAGAGCTGCAAAGATCATTTTTCAAATATG
Source organism: Candidatus Cloacimonadota bacterium (assembly GCA_030611765.1). Taxonomy (GTDB): domain Bacteria; phylum Cloacimonadota; class Cloacimonadia; order JGIOTU-2; family JGIOTU-2; genus Celaenobacter. The sequence goes on from JAUWPE010000036.1 coordinate 14,519, forward strand.
GGAAAAGAAATTTAATCACATACCGGATGGAGTAGTTGTGGAAGGTCCAAAAGCAGGTGGACATCTTGGCTTTAAACCGGAGCAGATCGATGACCCGGCTTATGCACTCGAAGAGATCTTTCCGCAGGTAGTTTCTGTGATAAAACCTTTCAGAATAAAATACGGGAAGGATCTACCTGTTATTGCTGCAGGTGGTATTTTTACAGGTGAAGATATTTTAAAATTTCTCCAAATGGGAGCTTCAGGTGTTCAGATGGGCACAAGATTTGTAGCAACAAATGAATGTGATGCGGATATTAGATTTAAAGAGCAGTACATTTATTGTAAAAAAGAAGATATCGTTATCATAAAGAGTCCTGTTGGACTTCCGGGTAGGGCAATAATTAACACTTTTCTTCGAGATGTAAGCAACGGAATAAAGAAGCCATTTACATGCCCGTGGAAATGCCTTAAAACTTGTGATTTCAAAACATCGCTCTATTGTATTGCAAAAGCTTTGATGAAAGCAAAAATTGGAAATTTAACCAATGGCTTCAGCTTTGCCGGCTCAAATGCTTATAGAATAGAAAACATTATATCGGTAAAAGAACTTATTGAAAATTTAAAAAGAGAATTTGAAATAGCTTATTTAGAACTTACAAAAATTCTTACGCCTCAATTTGCCTTATAAAATAATCGATAAATTATCATTCATCATTATTTTCTCTCCCCCAAATAAATTTGTTTTTATTGACATTCAAGTTAGATAATTCTCAGATTCTCTTGATGAGAATAGTAAATATTTTCTATTAAATAATTGAAAAAAAATATGTACTGATACTAAATAAATTATGAAGTTTATTTTAAGTTAGTGTGCTAATATAATTATTTGAGGATGCAAATGTGATACGAAAAAATAAGGAGTTTTTTTTGAAAAAACTAATTTTTATACTAATAGTACTCTTTACTTTTTTATTAGTAAATTGTTCGAGAGACCATTCAGCGGGTCCACAGATCACAATTACCCTTGAACAAGCTGAAGAGATTCTTTTAACTGAAGTTTTACAGGATTCCATTCCCGGTGGAATAATGGTTTATGAACTCCAACAGTCTTTAGAAAAAGATTCAACTATTTGCAGTTGGAACAACCAATACATTGTTGAATGGAAATGCTGGTTTTTCTTTATTGATGATTATTTCTATGCAAATTGGGCGCATCCTTGCAGATACGTATTAGTCAACTTCTATGACGAATCTGAAATATCGTTTAAAGTTATTGATGAAACTTCTCCGCCGGGTTTTGAAAATCTTGTTGTAGTGGAATTTTAAAATGTGTAATGCAAATGCAAATATTGGATCATGAAATGAAAATAATAAAAACAATGAAAGCATTACTTTTTATGATTTTAATTATATCTTTTTGCTCATCTCTTTTTGCGATAGAAATTGATGGAAAAGGGATAAAGTTTGGACTTAATTACACGAGGTTATTAGGAAATGCAACAGAAAATACAGATTTCACGCCGGGTTTTTCAATTGGTGCTTTCGTTAATAAAAGAGTGAATAATTGGCTTGTTATCCAACCGGAATTACTTCTCACTTCGAAATTGGTATATCGGGACGGTGAAGAAAGATTATTCATCGATAATGATGCTGACGGCAGCTTCGATGAAGACGAATATGATCTCATCGACAACGACGGAGATGGACTGATAGACGAAGATCGATCTGAGTTAACTTTTCAAACAAAGGGGCATTATCAATTATATTATCTGGAAATTCCGATTCTTTTTAAAACAATTACTCACAACATTGCATCAGGCAGGATGAATTTCATCTTCGGACCTTCATTCAACATACTCCTTAATGGTGAATACAAATTTACTCAAGGAGGGTATAAGCTTCATAGTAATGATATGTCTTACACAAACATATTCGACATAGAAGTTATTTGTGGAATTGAATACAACATAGGTAAGTACAAAATTGAACTAAGATTGAACCAAGGTGTAACAGAGAATAATTATAAGTCGGCAGGAGAAGTCACGATGGAGTCGATGGAGAGTTATGAAGAAATTTTCGGTCCTTCTGTAGGAGATGATTATAGCGATTATTGTAGATATCAGAAAGTAAGTGGATACAATACATCTGTTACATTGTTGTTAAATATATTCTTCTAAAATTTATCGAACCATTGCGAAGGTCACTTGCGTCAACCATTCGCAAGGTTCTTCTTCAGACTGAACTTCAGTAATCGCATAATGTGGTCTGGAGTTCAGAATGAAGAGATATTTAAATGTCACACTGAACTCCATTCTCACGATAAATCGTGATTATGAGGTTCTGACTAAATGTGTAATTAATCAACATCTCGTTCCTCAAGTTCAACTTGAGAACGAGTGCAGCGAAATCGGTGAAGTCTGGGATTATTGTTTCACTCTCTCACAAATTCCTCAACCTTCTCACAAATCCTTTCTGCAGAAAGTCCGAATGCATCGAGCAGCACATCCGGTTGACCTGATTCACCGAATCTATCATAAATTGCCAACATTTTCACTTTTGCAGGATATTCCTCTGCAAGCACTTCGGCAATGGCAGAACCCAATCCGCCTGCCTGCAAATGCTCTTCAACAGTCATGAGCTTCCCGAATTTCTTGGCATATTTTATAATACATTCTTTATCAATTGGCTTGATCGTGTGCATATTTATAATAGTCGGAAAAATATTTTTAAAATGTAGAAGTTTAACCGCTTTCATTAATTCGGCACCGATCGTACCTGCAAAGAAAATAGCACAATCATCACCTTCGGTAATTATCTGTGCTTTTCCAATCTCAAAGTCCGAATCTTCATCAGTAATAGCTGCAGTTGCTTCTCGTGCCAGACGAAGATATGCCGGTCCTTTTAGTTCTGCAAGTTTCATAGTTGCTTTGTATGCCTGGAAATGATCACAAGGGACAACAACGGTCATGCTGGGGAGAATTCTCATCAATGCAATATCTTCGATCGCCTGATGGCTACCTCCGTCCGGTCCAACAGAAATGCCGCCGTGGGAGCCGACTATTTTTACATTAAGTTGAGAATAACATACTGTATTGCGTAATTGATCAAAAGCTCTTCCGCATACAAACACGCCATAGGTTGTCACAAATGGGATCTTGCCTTCTAAGCTCAGTCCTGCAGCAATATCAACCATATTCTGCTCTGCAATGCCCACATCGATGAATCGCTCCGGGAATTTCTCTGCAAACCAGTTGGTTCGCGTGGATGTCGAAAGATCGGCATCGAGCACAAGCACATTCGGATTTGTTTCTCCAAGTTTGAGCAGTGCATTTCCATATCCGTCTCGTATCGGTTTTATATCCTGTGTTTTCATGCGTTAATCCTTGCTTTGATCTCTTTCAATGCCTGTTCCGTTTGCTCACGATCAGGGGCTTTCCCATGCCAACCGGCTATATTTTCCATAAAAGAAACACCTTTTCCCTTTACTGTTTTTGCGAGAATTACAGTGGGTTTATTCTTAATAGAATGGAACTCTTCAAAGCCATGTAAAATGTCAGAAATACTATGCCCATCGATGAGAATCGTGTGCCATCCGAAGGCATCCCATTTTGCTTTCAATGGCTCAAGCGCCATGACTTTTTCCGTATCTCCGTCAATCTGAAGATGGTTTCTGTCCAAGATTGCACAGAGATTATCCAGCTTTTTATGTGATGCGAACATAGCAGCTTCCCAAACCTGTCCTTCATCGAGCTCGCCGTCTCCAATCAGAGTATAAACCCGATATTTTTTGTTATCCATTTTTCCGGCAAGAGCAATGCCACAGGAGATAGAAAGTCCCTGTCCAAGCGATCCGGTTGAAACTTCAACTCCAGGAAGCATGAGTGATGCAGGATGTCCCTGCAATCTGGATTTGTATTTTCGAAGAGTATTAAGTTCGCTTCTTTCAAAATAACCTGCATGAGCAAG
>JAUWPE010000185.1 GCA_030611765.1 Candidatus Cloacimonadota bacterium
ACTTCTTTAATACCGAGTTTTTCAAGTATTTCTTTCATTTAACTCCTAAATTTTAACCACGAAAAACACGAAATCCACGAAATTAAAACTAAAATATATGATATTTTGAAGTCGTTTCATTAATGTCGTATATTCCGAGGTTCATACTATTTTTTATTTAGCATCTTAATGCAACACCATGAGAGACACTTTAAGCACAAAAAAGGGACTAAAAAGCTTAATGTTCAAAGCCATTTCATATTTTTCGTGTTTTTCGTGGTTCATATTATTCTATGCCTGATTATTAAACTACAAAAAGCAATAGAACACGATAACAGATTTCAAAAGAAAGCTTCTCTTGAAACATAAATTTTACTTTTTCGTGTTTTTCGTGGTTCATTTTCTTCTTCTTTCATGTCTGATTTTAAACTACGAAAAGTAATAGAACACGATAACAGATTTCAAAAGTAAATTTCTCTTGAAAAATAAATATTTTTTTCGTGTTTTTCGTGGTTCATTTTCTTCTATTCTTCTTCCATAAAGGGATAGCGATAATCCGTGAGCAGATTGAAATTCTCTTTGATCGTACGAGGCGATACCCAGCGGAGGAGATTGACCATATCCCCTGCCTTATCATTTGTTCCTGAAGCACGCGCTCCACCAAATGGCTGCTGTCCGACAACTGCGCCTGTGGGCTTGTCATTCACATAGAAATTTCCGGCGGCATTTCGCAGAATGTCCTTTGCCATTAGTATTGCTTCTCTATCATTTGCAAAGATGGCACCTGTCAACGCATAAGGCGAGGTCTCATCGCAGAGATGAAGCGCTTCTTCGTATTTATCATCATCATAAATATAAATCGTGATGACTGGTCCAAAAATCTCTTCCTGAATTGTTTTAAATTTTGGATTGGTTGTAAGAATGACAGTGGGCTCAATGAAATAACCTTTTGAGTCGTCAAACTTTCCACCAACAAGAATCTCCGCATCATTTGCAGCTTTTGCATATTTGATATAATCTGTAATGGAATCAAAGGCAGCTCTGTCTATGACTGCATTCATGAAATTCCTGAAGTCCATAACATCACCCATTTTAATGGACTTGATATCCTCAACAAGCGGATCTTTAAGCTGTGCCCACACGCTCTTTGGAATGTATGCACGCGATGCAGCAGAGCATTTCTGTCCCTGATATTCAAAGGCACCTCGAACAATTGCGACTCTGAGGGCATCAATATCTGTCGAAGTATGAGCAACAATGAAGTCCTTACCGCCTGTCTCTCCAACAATGCGCGGATAGGTTTTATAATGCTCAATATTTCCGCCAATAGTCTTCCACATGCTCTGGAAAGTTGCTGTGCTTCCTGTAAAATGCACACCCGCAAGATCAGGGCTTTGCAGAACAGGATTTCCAACCTGTGCTCCGGAACCGGGTATAAAGTTTATCACACCATCCGGCACACCTGCTTCCTGAAATAATTTCATAAGATAATAGGCACTATACACTGCTGATGACGCTGGTTTCCATAACGTAACATTGCCCATTAGTGTCGGTGCTGACGGCAGATTTCCTGCTATTGAAGTGAAATTGAAAGGTGTTACTGCGAAGACGAATCCTTCCAATGCACGATGCTCGAGCGTATTCCACATTCCGGGAGCAGAATTCGGCTGTCGCTCGTATATCTTCATCGCATAATAAGTATTGAAGCGGAAGAAATCTATAAGCTCGCACGCAGAATCGATCTCTGCCTGGAATACATTTTTGCTCTGCGTCAGCATGGTTGCAGCATTGATGATGGGACGATATTTTGTGGCAAGCAATTGTGCAACTCTCTGGAAAATCGCGACTCGCTCTTCCCACGGCATGGCTGCCCATTTTTCACGAGCTTCCAGCGCAGCTTCGATAGCCATCTCAACTTCTTTGGCTCCTGCTTTGTGATATTTCCCGATGATATGCTTGTGATCATGAGGAATTCTGCATTCACCAAGATTTCCGGTTTTGATCTCTTTCCCGCCAATTATGATGGGAATCTCGATCTCTTTGCTCATCATTTCCGTGAGCGTTTTTTTAAGAAGTTTCTTTTCAGGCGATCCAGCCCGATAACCGAGTATCGGCTCGTTTTCGGGGTATGGCACCTGCAATTTTGCATTAGGCATTAAGATACCTCCTTATTCCTTTATAAATTTATTTAATTCTTTAATAATTGTATCGATTTCCTCGTCGGAAAATTCCTTATCCTGCATCAGTTCTTTTAGAGAACCCCACACTGGCTCACCACACATTACACATACGATATTTTTCTTTGAGAGGAATTCCTGAGCTTTGGGATATTTCTCCAGAATTTCTTCAATCCACATCTCCTTTGTGATAAGCTTCTCTGCCATCCTATTCACCACTGATATTATTTTGATTAGCTTCTAAGCAAACTTCATTTTTCGTGTCAAGTTCTTGGCCAAAGTTATGCAAAATTCTATGAAACACCCACGATAAGTTAATTATAAAACTTGACTATATATAAAAATTAGTTCGGTTTCTGTATGAAACGGATCATTATGAAAAAAATTATTTCATTTTTCATGTTATGCCTTGTCGTTTGTTCACCGGTTGTTTGTCTTGCAGGTGAAGATAAGGTCTTTGGGTTTTATATCAGCCCTGGAATTAGGTTCGGCTGGGATTTCGAGAAAAAATTCACATTCAGCACAAAGATCAGTATTGGTTTAATGTTCAAAGGGGGTTTTATAAATCTTACTTATGGCAGTAAATATCCAGTTTTGCAGGATGCGTATGTAACCGATCCAAATTTTGAAAAATACGATTATCTCGACGTGCAGGCAGCATTT
>JAUWPE010000153.1 GCA_030611765.1 Candidatus Cloacimonadota bacterium
TGGTAAAAAAGTGTGCCAACTTATGGATGCTCACATCATCACAAGTATATCTTCTATCTTTGAATTGAAAAAGAATGATGTGATCTCGCTCGAAAGATTTGGTGAAAAATCAGCACAAAATCTAATTGATGAAATTGAAAAAAGCAAAGATCAAACTTTGCCGAGATTTCTTTTTGCTCTTGGCATACCGAATGTGGGAGAACACCTTGCACGTGTGCTCGCAGAACATTATCAAACTCTTTCAGATATAAGGTGTTCTTCGAAAGACGAACTTCTTTCTATCTATGAGATCGGTCCGGAAATCGCAGACAGCATTACTACATTTTTTTCTCAAGATGAAAATCTTCTACAAATAGAAAAGCTCAAAGAAGCAGGACTCACTCTTGAAAATCCTGTGTTCAAAATCGGTGAGAAAAAACTTCCTTTGGATGGTCTCAAATTCGTTTTCACAGGAACACTTCATGACTTCACTCGCAGCGAAGCTCAAAAGATAGTCGAAGATCTCGGTGCGCAAGCCACTTCGAGTGTGAGCAAGGAAACCGATTATGTGGTTGCAGGTGAAAATCCCGGCTCGAAACTTGATAAAGCACGAAAAAACAATGTCTCAATCTTAAATGAAGAAGCATTTAAGAATTTTTTGGAAGAAATACAATAAAATAAGGATGAACATGAAAAATATTTTATCACTTTTAATCTTTCTTATACTCTCAACATATTTATTTGCTCAAACTGCTCCCGACACTACATGGACAAAAATGTATATCGGCGGTCAATACGACTGGGGATGGCAGGTTCAGCAAACTGCCGATGGCGGTTATATTATTGCTGGTACAACTGGTTCTTTTGGCGCTGGTTGGTATGATATATGGCTGATAAAAACCGATGCTCAGGGTAATGAATTATGGTCTAATACTTTTGGTGGAACCGGCTGGGATTGGGGATATTTTGTTCAACAAACGTCCGATGGTGGTTATATTGTTACGGGCTGTAAAGATCCAGGCAGTATGGGTGTTTGGGATGTTTGTCTGATAAAAACAGACAGTAGCGGAAACGCTTCTTGGGTAAAAACTTTTGGCGGTGATAATTATGATATCGGGCACTGTGTTCGGCAAACTGATGACGGTGGCTATATCATTGCAGGATATACATACTCTTACGGATCAGGAAGCAGCGATGCCTGGTTGATCAAAACAGATAGCAATGGTGAAACTTCCTGGACGAAAACTTTTGGCGGAAGCTCAAGCGAACATGGATATTCCATTCAACAGACAATAGATAGCGGATATATAGTTGTTGGTTATACAAAATCTTTCGGGGCAGGCGATTATGATGTATGGCTCATTAAAACAGACAATGCTGGGAATTGTGTTTGGGATAAAACCTTTGGTGGAATTGATGATGATCGTGGTTTTTCAGTTCAGCAAACTTCTGATGAAGAGTATATTATTGCTGGTTTTACGGAATCATTTGGAGCAGGGAATTACGATGTATGGCTGATCAAAACCCTTGGCAATGGTGATACATCCTGGACTAAAACGATCGGCGGAAGTAACCTTGATCGTGGAAGGTCTGTTTGGCAAACAAACGATGAAGGATATATAGTGGTTGGTGACACATACATATACGAAGAGGGTGAATACAATGTTTATCTAATAAAAGTGGATCCTGAACCAGTAACTGATATCCAGGAAAATGTTGAACCGGAATTTTTAAATCTTTGCAATTATCCAAATCCATTTGCTCATTCAACCACGATTTCCTTTACTTTACCCGCAGGAAACCATAATGCCTCTATCAAAATTTACAACATCAAAGGACAACTCGTGCGGGAACTTCTCCCAGTCGCCCCCTCTCCCAATCTCCCCGTCTCTGTTACATGGGATGGAAAAGATGAAAACGGTCAGAAGGTGAATCCAGGAATTTATTTATATTTTTTAACCACACAGAATCATACTTCAGTTAATAAAATGATCCTCCTTCGTTAACATTACAAAGGGTAAATTCTTCATAAAAAGTTTATTTAGGAGTTTTTTAATGAATAGAGCACAACGACGAATCGCAGAAGGTATCCTGTTTACAGACATGTACCAGCTTACTATGGCTCAGATGTTTTACAGACAGGGCATACATGAGAAAACCGTTCAGTTCGATCATTTTTATCGAGCCAATCCTGACTACGGAAAGCACGAAGCCGGATTTTGCATCAATGCAGGACTGGAATGGTTACTGGATTGGATGAAAGATGCTCGATTCAGGGAAAAGGATATTCAATATCTGAGAAAGCATAAGGCGAGAGAAAGTGGAAAATTGTTGTTTGAAGAGGATTTTTTACAATATCTTCTTGAGTATGGCAACTTTGATAGCATTTCGCTTCGTGCAATTCCCGAAGGAAGGGTTGTTCATCCAAATGTACCGTTGACCACAGTACAAGGTCCATTTGCAATGGCACAAATTCTTGAATCACCTCTGTTGAATTTCTTGAATTATCAGACCTTGATCGCCACAAAAGCTGCACGAATTCACGTAGCCGGTAAAGGAAGACCGCTCCTCGAATTTGGTATGAGAAGAGCTCAGGGGCTTGGTTCGCTTGCAGGTACCAGGGCAGCACTCATCGGCGGCGCGGATTTCTCTTCAAATACCGGCATATCCTATACGCTGGGCAATCCGCCAAGGGGAACACACGCCCATTGCATGGTTCAGGCATTCATGGCTCTCGGTCATGATGAACTCGATGCTTTCCGTGCATACGCAGATGTCTATCCGGATGATTGCCTTTTGCTTGTGGATACGATCGATACGTTGGAGAGCGGACTTCCAAATGCAATAAGGGTTTTTGAAGATCTTAGGAAAAAGGGGCACGAGCCCGTTGGCATTCGCCTTGATTCCGGCGACCTTGCTTTTCTTGCGATCCAGTCTGCAAAGATGCTTAACAAATCAGGATTCGAAAATACTGTTATAGTGCTTTCTAATGCACTCGACGAACTTGTCATCTGGCAGATCGTGACACAGATCAAAGAGGAAGCTTCGCAAAATGATGTTGATGCTGATAGTCTTATAAACCGTTTGGCTTTTGGAGTGGGAACCGGATTGATCACTTCTGAGGGAGCTTCGGCACTGGATGGTGTGTATAAACTTGTTGCAATCGAGAAAAACGGCGAGTTATTTCCTGCGATGAAGATTTCTGGCGCAAAAGAAAAAATACTCAATCCCGGGCACAAAAAGATCTGGCGCATCTATGACGTTCGTGGAAAAGCTACTGCAGACCTGATCGCAATGCATGATGAAGATCTTCGAAATCGTGACCAGATCACTCTGCTTCATCCTATTGAACATACAAAGAAACGAACGCTTCTGAGAAATGAAATTTCCGAGCTTGAAGAACTGCATATTGATATCCTGAAAGACGGCAAGCTTGTGTACGAACTGCCCACATTAGAAAAGATCCGCGAAACTCGAATGAAGGACATTAACCGTCTCGATCCGGGTGTAAAACGTTTTGTGAATCCGCATTTCTATCATGTTTCGCTTTCAAAAAAACTATGGGATACAAAAGAGCAATTGGTCGAGAAACTGAAATCATAATGCCAAATTAAAAATCTGTTTATTGACATCCAGAGTAACAAAAAAGAAATACAACATAAAATAATGTGGGGAAGTAGCTCAGCTGGGAGAGCACAGCGTTCGCAATGCTGCGGTCGAGGGTTCGAGTCCCTTCTTCTCCACCATTCTTAAAAATTAAACTACATGTTGGTCGAGAAGATCAAATTATAAAACCCGGCAGTAATCAGTTTTACTGAAGTTTCGAAGGAGTGGAAATTACTTAATAAATCATATTTAACCTTTATAATATATTCTTCGAAAGATGAGTAAGATTTAAGTTCTTCCCGACAAGTCGGGAGTAATATCAAATAAAACTCTAAATGATAAATATCAAATTAGCTCCAAGTTAGAAATTCAGAATCCAAATACTATAAAATCACAAATTCCCAATTCCAAATTTTATTAGACCCGTTCTACGTAGCAGTAGCACTGCTACTGCGAAGGGTGAAAATTAGAAATTTGTAATTAGTCATTTAAATAGCCTTTATAAAAGAGTCTCAAGGCAGAATAAAAATTTCTTGCCAAAAATTACACGAATATTCTTGATAAGATACTAATCACTTCCAACCCTGGACTACTAATTGTTTTACCTTACCCAAGTCGTAAGATGAAAAATTGGAAGTTTTTAATCTGCTTGGTCATAGAGTAAAAACGATTTTTAAAGCTTTTCTACGGGCAGGTACCCAC
>JAUWPE010000073.1 GCA_030611765.1 Candidatus Cloacimonadota bacterium
GAACACTTCAAAGGTGTTGTGAACACGATCAACAAGAAGGCATACAGCCAGGGCAAAGAGATCGAAATTCCTGCTGATCTTGCTGATGAAGTCGAGGAATGGCATGAAAAAGTTATTGAAGCTGCTGCAGAATCCGATGACAAACTCATGGAGAAATTCTTTGAAGAGGGGTCGCTCTCTGAAGAAGAGATAAGCAATGGGCTGAAGAATTCTATCATACAGGGCACTGCTATTCCAGTATTTGCATGCTCTGCTTCCGAAAATATCGGCATACAAGAAATTCTTAATCTAATTAATATATTCTTCCCTTCACCAAAAGATATTACAGAGATTCCTGTGCAAAAAAACGGAGAGAAAGAGACACTCGATCTCACAAAATACAATAAGAAACTCGGATATGTGATAAAATCTGTAACTGAACTTAATCTTGGTGAAATCGCTCTGGTGAGAATGTATTCAGGCAACTTAAATACAGGTGTTGAAGTTGAACTTCCTGAAAAAGCTGCAAAAGACAAGATAGGTCAGATGTATTCAGTTTGCGGCAAAAAACGCGAAGAAGTCGATGAGATTTCAGCAGGTGATATTGGGGGACTGGTCAAGCTGAAAAATACTAAAACATCATATACTATTACGGAAAAAGGACAAAATCTCGTAGTTAAGCCCCTGGGTTATCCTGAACCTGTATATTGGAAAGCTATCCATGCAGTCAGCCAATCCGATGAAGACAGGATCGGTCCCGCACTCACAAAGATCACTGACGAAGATCCTACCATAAGAACAGAAATGAATATTGAAACTAATCAGAATATTCTTTCCGGACAGGGTGAGATACAGATCGGTATTGTGCAGAAACGTTTGAAGGACAAATACAATGTTGAAACAAATCTTACTGATCCGAAAATTCCTTATAAGGAAACTGTAACCGGCAAATCGGATGTTAAATACAAACATAAAAAACAGAGCGGCGGACATGGACAGTATGGTGAAGTGTTTGTAAGAATCTCACCAACAGAACTTGGAGCCGGATTTGAATTTGTGAATTCAATTGTTGGCGGCGTGATCCCCAGCAAATATATCCCGGCAGTTGAAAAAGGTCTTGTGGAAACCATGAAAGACGGCATTCTTGCAGGTTATCCTGTCGTAGATATACAGGTTGAACTTTATTATGGTTCATACCACGATGTTGATTCCTCAGAAATGGCATTCAAGATCGCTGCTTCCCATGCGTTAAAAGATGGTTTTGCTCAAGCAAATCCGATCCTGCTCGAGCCCATTCACAAAGTGCAGATAGTCGTTCCCACAGAATATATGGGTGATGTCATGGGCGATATCAGCAGCAGAAGAGGAAAAATTCTCGGTATGTCACAGGAAGAGAACAGGCAGATACTTAATGCAGAGATTCCTCTTTCGGAATTGTACTCCTATTATACTTCATTGAAATCAATTACTCAGGGGCGTGGATATTTCACACAACAATTTGCCTATTATCAAAAGCTTCCAAATGATCAAGCTCAAAAAGTTATTGGAGCGACCAAAAAGGAAGATGAATAGTAATATCAATCATTTGATGGAGGTATAATGTCCGGACATAATAAATGGAGTTCAATAAAGCACAAAAAGGCAAAGGAAGATGCAAAGCGCGGAAAAGTCTTCACGAAGATCATCCGTGAGATCATTGTTGCAGCACGAGACGGCGGGGGAGATCCCGAGATGAATCCCGCACTTCGAAATTCAATCAATAAGGCAACTTCCGAAAATATGCCTAAAGATAATATTGAACGGGCTATAAAAAAGGGAACCGGTGAGCTTGAAGGGGTCAACTATGAACATATCATTTATGAAGGATATGCTCCCGGCGGTGTCGCAATGCTCATTGAAGCCGTTACAGATAACAAACAGCGAACCGTAGCTGAAATCCGTCACGTACTCACCATGCATAATGGTAGTCTCGCTGAAAAGGGCTCGGTTTCATGGAATTTCACTCAAGCCGGAACTATTCTCATAGAAAAAGAAGGACACGATGAAGACGAACTCATGATGATAGCTCTTGATCTTGGTGCTGATGATTTCTCCGAAGAGGATGATTTTTTCATCATAACTACAAATGCAAAAGAATTATATAACATTGTACGCGGTCTGGAAGAACAAGATATAAAGATAGACAAAGCTGATCTCGAATATGTTCCTCAAAACACTGTTCCTGCAAATGATAATGCAACTCAGGTCATTAAGATCATTGAAGCCCTCGAAGAACTCGAAGATGTGCAGAATGTCTATGCGAATTTCCAGATCGATGATGAAATATTAGAGCAAGTTGCAGGTGAATAAACAAGAAATAATAGTAGGTATCGATCCTGGCTCGAAAGTAACAGGATATGCATTTCTCTCTGTGGAACATAAAAAGGTAAAACTGCTGGCATATGGAGTCATTAAAAATAATCCCAGAATGACACTCGCAAAAAGAATTGCATTGCTCTACGTGGAACTCAATAAGCTCATTGCTGAATTCAAACCAACAATTGCGAGTATTGAGAAAATATTCTATGCAAAAAATGTCCGATCACTTGTTTCTCTTGGAGAAGCGCGCGGCGTACTGCTTCTTGCTTTGGAACAGGCACAGATACCCATTTATGAATATTCTGCGAGAGAAGTGAAAAAAGCAGTTGTGGGTAATGGCAATGCATCAAAACAACAGGTTCAATACATGGTTAAAAAGATAATCAAGATCAAGGACGAGAAGCTGCAATTCGATATCACAGATGCAATTGCGATAGCTCTTTGTCATGTAAATAAATTGCAATATGTTTGAGTATATTAGCGGAACGATCGTAGAGAAAAAAACAACAAACATTGTGTTGGAAACGAATGGCATTGGATACTATATCACCATTCCTATCAGCACTTATGATAAGCTTGGTGAGCTTGGTTCGGTTGGTAAACTCTATATTCACTATCATGTGCGGGAAAACGAACAGCGACTTTTCGGATTTGGCACAAAAGAGGAACGGGTTGTGTTCAATTCTCTTTTGAAAGTTGCAGGTATTGGTCCGAAAATCGCAATCTCAATTCTTTCCGGCATCTCAATTAAAGATCTTTTTGATGTTGTTGCAAGCCAGGATGTGGAACTTCTCTCTACTGTGCCGGGCATAGGAAAAAAGAGTTCTGAGCGCATTATTATAGAACTCAAAGACAGCTTTGATGATATCCTTCCAGGCAAGTTCATTGAATATACTGCGACACCGGAAGAACAGAATTTCGTGAATGACGCAGAAGACGCATTGATATCTCTTGGATACTCAAAATCATCTATCTTAAAAAAAATACAGAAATTTATGTCTGAAAATACTCCCAGCTCTGCTGAGGATATTGTAAAAGCAATAATTAGAAACTTTTATTCCAAAAAATGAACCCGAGATTAGCAGCTTTTTATTCTTTAAATGAGATTCTTCTTGAACGAAATAATTCCGAGAAAGTCTTGGCTCGCTTTTCTGCAAAGATCACTTCAAAACCGGATCATAGTCTATACTATACACTTGTAAAGGGCTCTATCAAACAGAAGATCCATCTGGAATTTTTACTGAAAAATTATATTGATTTTGAGAAAACCGACCCCAAAGTGCTGAATCTTCTTTTGCTTGGGCTGTTTCAGTTAACCTTTCTGGATTCTATACCTGTTTATGCTGCAGTAAATGAAACGATCAAGATCAGCAACAAGGAATTCAAAAAAGGGGTGAGCAGTTTTATCAATGCAGTTCTTCGTTCTTATATCAGAAAGGATAAGCCAATCCGATTTCCTGAGAATGAAGTTCAGGAGATATCTGTTAAATATTCTTTTCCTGCTTATTTGATCGAGAAATGGGTGCCGCTTTTTGGCAAAGAGGATACGATTGCATTATGCAAGTATTTTAACAGTACTCCAAAGCTTACTCTTCGAATTGAGACTGATAAAATTTCTTACGATAAATTCAGTAAATATCTTATTGAAAAGAATGTTCAGTTCAGCAAAAGTAAATATTTTAATGACATGGTAGTTATAGAATCAACTTTCAATTTCCTTGATGATGAATATTTCAAAAAAGGATACTTTTATATTCAAAATGAAAGTGCACTGCTGCCAGTACTTCTTCTTCATCCTGCAAAAGGTAAAAAAATACTAGATATGTGCGCAGCACCCGGCGGGAAATCACTATATCTTGCTTCTATGACAAAAGATACCGCTGAAATAACTGCAGTTGATAATGATCCGGGACGTATCAAACAATTCAAAGAAAATGCAAAACGTATGGATCATCCATCAATTGATATTGTGATGAAGGATGTATTGTACTTCAAATCCAGAAAGAAATACGATAAGATCATTATTGATGCTCCCTGCACAGGATGGGGAGTGATGCAAAGAAAACCGGACATACGTTTGCAGTCTGAAAATCGTCTAAAAAGTCTGATACCTTTGCAGCAAAAACTTCTGGAGAAGGCAGATTCTCTTCTTAAGAAAAATGGCATTTTGGTGTATTCAACCTGCACGATCAACCCGGATGAAAATGAATATCAGATAGAAAAATTTCTGAAAAATCACCCAAATTATTCCATCGAAAATCCTGAACAATTTGTTGAGAAAGATTTCGTATCCGGCAATTATATAAAAACTTATCCTGTCAAGCATAACATGGATGGAAGCTTTGCATCTGCATTAAGGAAAGTGTAATGAAAACATTAAAAACAATTGGCTTTGTTATACTGAGTTTTATTATTATTTTCTTGCTCGGGTTTGTGATTTCCCGCACTGTGCTATATTTTTATACCCACCACAGAAATGAGGTCGAGGTGCCGGATCTCTCTAATAAAGATTACAGAAAAGCCAAGCACGATCTTTATAAAATGGGACTCTATATTGATAAAGTTGGTGAGCGAAACAGCTTAGAAGTTCTGAACGGGAGCATTATCTCGCAGGAACCTCGGGCAAATACTATCGTGAAAAAGGGTTACACGATCGACGTGATCGTGAGCAAAGGTCCTGAGCTTATTAAGATACCCACGCTGGATAATTTAACGCTTGATGAAGCTCGAATACGGCTCATAAATAGCGGTCTGGAAGTGGGTAACGTGAATTATTCCTATTCAAATGAAATTCAAAAAGGAAAGGTTATATATAGCCAGCCCGTGTACGGAATAGATATTCCGAGAAATTCTAAAGTTGATCTCGTCATAAGTCTGGGTAGGATTCCTTCTACAATAAATTCAAAAAAAGATTTGTACGATTCCTTACTTGAAGATCTAAATGAAAACTAACGAATTGAGGTAATATGGTAGCAAAATATGATGCGACTCGAATTAAAGTTATGAAGGGACTGGAAGCAGTCCGTAAACGACCTACTATGTATATTGGCGGAACCGGTGAACGCGGTCTTCATCATTTGGTCTATGAAGTTGTTGATAACAGCATCGATGAAGCAATGGCTGGATTCTGTAATAGAATTGAAATTATCATGAATACCGATGGCTCTGTAACTGTTAGTGATAATGGTCGCGGAATCCCGGTTGACATACATAAAGAACAGAAAGTACCAGCGTTGCAGGTAGTTATGACCATGCTACATGCCGGCGGAAAGTTTGATGACAAATCATATAAGGTTTCCGGTGGACTGCACGGCGTTGGTGTTTCAGTAGTAAATGCCCTATCAAAATGGCTTGAAGTAAAAGTCTATAAAGATAAAAAAATATACAGACAATATTATGAGCGTGGAAAAGTAAAATCTCCTTTGGAGATTGTTGGAAAAACAAAAAATACTGGTACTGAAATCACTTTTATGCCTGATGAAGAAATTTTTAATGATATTACTTTTAGTTTTGATTATCTCTCTGTAAGACTTCGTGAATTAGCATTCCTTAATAAAGGTGTGAGAATCATACTGGAAGATAAGCAACACGATGAGAAGCATGATTTCAAATATGATGGCGGAATCGTCTCTTTTGTAAAATATCTGAATGAAAACAAAAGAGTTATCTTCAACAGACCCGTCTATATATCCGGCACAAGGGATCACACCGAATTTGAAGTTGCTATTCAGTATAATGATGGCTATCAGGAATCAATTCTGAGCTTTGCAAACAATATCAACACGATCGAAGGCGGTACACATCTGAGCGGTTTCAAATCCGCTCTAACCCGTGCTGTTAATACATATATTAAAAATTCCAATCTCTCAAAAAATGAGAAAAGTACTCCGCAGGGAGGAGATATCAGAGAGGGAATAACCGCCGTTATAAGCGTGAAGCTGAAAGATCCTCAATTTGAGGGGCAGACAAAGACAAAATTGCAGAATCTTGATATTGATGGTATTATTAATTCCATTGTATATGAAAAACTGATGGAATACTTTGAAGAGCATCCGGCGGAAGCAAAATCAATTTCGAATAAAGCCATATTGGGAGCTCGATCCCGAGAAGCTGCAAGAAAAGCACGAGAACTCACACGAAGAAAATCTGTACTTGAAAGCGGAAGTTTACCCGGCAAACTTGCTGATTGCTCCATCGAAGATCCAACACAAACCGAGATATTTCTTGTTGAGGGTGATTCAGCAGGCGGTTCTGCAAAAATGGGAAGGGATAGAACCTTTCAGGCGATCTTGCCATTATGGGGAAAAATGCTTAATACAGAAAAGGCACGAATCGATAAAGTTCTTAATAATGAGAAGATACAACCCATTATCCTTGCTTTGGGCGCAGGTATCGGAGATGAATTTGATAAATCTAAACTTCGTTATAACAAAGTAATTATCATGGCTGATGCCGACGTTGATGGGCAACACATTGCCACGCTTTTGCTCACTTTCTTTATCAGATATATGCAACCTCTTGTTGAGGATGGGAATATTTACATTGCGCGTCCACCTTTATATAAGATCAAAAAGGGAAAAACAGCACGTTATGTGTATTCTGATGACGAGCGGGATGAGCTTTTAAAAGAACTCGGCTCAACAGGTGTGAGCATTCAGCGTTATAAAGGTCTTGGTGAGATGAATGCAGACCAGCTTTGGGAAACTACACTGGATCCGGAAAAACGAATTCTCACTGCAGTCCGAATGGATGATGTGATCGAAGCTGATCGTATTTTCACGATCTTAATGGGTGGTGACGTCGAGCCACGAAGAGCATTTATTGAAAAAAATGCCAAATATGTAGAAGTTGATGTATAATTGGAGGATACATGATTCACGATAGATCAAGAATTGAACAGATAGAAATTGATGATGTGCTGAAAAAAGCTTACCTGGAATACTCCATGAGCGTAATCGTATCACGAGCTTTGCCTGATGTACGTGACGGATTGAAACCCTCACAGCGAAGAATTCTTTATGCAATGCACGAGCTCAAACTCGAACCGGGAAAGGGATTCCGAAAATGTGCAAAGATCGCAGGTGACACCTCTGGAAACTACCATCCTCATGGTGAACAGGTCATTTATCCGACTCTTGTGAGAATGGCTCAGAAATGGAGTTTGCGATATCTTCTTATTGAGGGACAAGGCAACTTTGGCTCACAGGACGGCGATCCGCCTGCAGCAATGCGATATACCGAAGCGCGCTTGCATAATGCAGCAGTTGACCTTATGGCTGACCTCGACAAAGATACAGTTGATTTCCAATCAAACTATGATGACACACGAAAAGAACCAAAGGTATTTCCTTCAAAATTTCCAAACCTTATTGTAAATGGTTCGTCCGGTATTGCTGTGGGAATGGCAACTAATATGGCACCCCACAATGTTTCAGAAACCTGTGATGCGCTCTGTGCACTTATCGATGATCCTGAACTCGAACCACTTGACCTGATACAATATATGAAGGGTCCGGACTTTCCAACCGGCGGATACATCATCGGAAAACAAGGAATCAGCGATTATTTCAAAACCGGATATGGCAAAATCATCAATAGAGGTAAAGCTTCTATTGAGACAAAAAATAACGGTCAGGAAGCGATCATTGTTACCGAACTTCCATACCAGTTGAATAAAACACTGCTGATTGATAAAATTGTATCGCTAGTAAAAGATAAAAGGGTCGAGGGCATCAGCGATATAAGAGACGAATCCGGGCGACAGGGAATGCGCCTGGTCATCACAATAAAAAGGAATGCCGATGGAGATTCTGTACTGAAAAAACTATATAAATATTCTCAGCTTCAGGTAAGCTATGTGATCAATAACCGTGCGCTTGTTGGTGGAGTTCCACAAGTTATTAATATGAAAGATCTTATTCAGAATTATATTGATTTTCGACACGAAGTGGTAGTGCGCAGAACTCAGTATGAACTGGATAATGCAGAGAAACGGCTTCATATTCTCGAAGGATTCCGTATCGCATTGGATAATATCGATGAGATAATCGCAACTATCAAAGCATCCGACAGTACGCAAGATGCAAATACAAACCTGCAGAAAAAATTTGGTTTCACGGAGATCCAGGCAAAAGCAATACTCGAAATGCGTCTTCAGAAACTAACCGGACTGGAACGTGAGAAGATCGAACTTGAATACCGAGAGCTTGTAAAGACAGTCGAAGAACTGAAAAGCATTCTTGAAATACGTGGAAAACGCATGCAGATCATTAAATCTGAAGTACTTGAAATGAAAGAAAAGTACGATGATTATCGAAAAACAACCATTCTTGAGGGCTCTGCAGATATTGAGACTGAAGATATGATCGCCGACGAGGAAATGGTTGTAACGATATCCCATGAAGGATACATAAAACGACTTCCTATTCGAACTTACAGGAAACAGCTACGTGGTGGAAAAGGATTGGCAGGTTCCAATCTGAAAGAAGAGGACTTCATAGAAAACGTATTTGTAGCATCCACACATGCCTTTATACTATTCTTTACAGATCTCGGACAATGTCATTGGCTGAAAGTGCATAAAATTCCCAAAGTAGGCAGGTTAGCACGCGGAAAAGCAATTGTTAACCTTCTCCAGCTCGAGAGAGATGAAAGGATCGAGGCATATGTCACTGTCCGTGATTTTGAACTTCCGCGTTTTGTAACTATTGTCACTAAGAACGGCATAATTAAAAAGACAGAATTAGCAGCATTCTCTCATCCTCGTGTCTGTGGTATTATTGCGATCAAACTCATCGAAGGAGATGAACTTATTGATGCCCGAATTACCGAGGGTGACAACGATATTATTCTTGCCACAAAGAACGGATTCGGCAACCGTTTCCACGAAACCGATGTCCGAGCACAGGGAAGAAATTCACAGGGAGTTATCGGCATACGATTGCGAAATGCTGATGAAGTTGTCTCAATGGTCATCGTAAAACGTGAAGGTACTTTGCTCTCCATAAGTGAAAATGGCTACGGGAAACGCACTCCAATTGCTGATTACCGAGTAACTAAGCGCGGAAGCATGGGTGTCATCACTATAAAAACCACAAAAAGAAATGGCAATCTCGTAAGTGTAAAAGAAGTTGTTGATGATGACGATCTGATCATCATAACAAGCTCCGGCAAAGTGATACGACAGCATGTGGGAAGCATTTCTGTGATCAGCAGAAACACTCAGGGAATGCGGCTAATAACTCTGAATGAGGGTGATAAAGTTACAGATGTTGCCCGTGTAGCTCACGAAGAAGATGATATTCCTGAAGATGATGAAAATGCAAATGGCATTGAGAATGATGAACTCAATGAAGAAATGAATGGGAACGAAGCACCTGAAGAAAATGAAGAAGTCTCTTTGGATAATTAAGTGGGTAAGTTGGAAAAAATATCCCCCGAACAGTCGCAAGCTCCCTACAGGGCAGGCAATATCCAACACGGAATATCCAAGTATGAAGGAAAAAGACAGGTGAGTGAGAAAGAAAAGAATAAAGAAAATAATCAAAAGAAGTTTGATTTACAGGAACGTCTTATTGATTATGCAGTTAGAATTATTCATGTTTCTGAACAACTACCTGACACAAAAGCAGGTAAACATGTCTCTTCTCAAATACTAAAAAGTGGTACATCACCTGCTCCCAATTACGGAGAGGGGCAAAGTGCTGAAACAATCTGAAACCTTGCGAATGGTCTTGACCTTCGCAATGGTTGTGAACGGATTACCATTGCGGAGGTTTTCAACCATCCGCAAGGCAATCGAAGTGTGGCTGAAGATAACAGTTCGGGCAAAATTAATT
>JAUWPE010000043.1 GCA_030611765.1 Candidatus Cloacimonadota bacterium
GATTTCCATCGATGTATTTATAAACTCCGTAAAGCCAAAATTGATTATTCGCATCGTCACCATCTGCATAACCTCCCACCATGAATTCGAGAAGTCCATCACCATCGAAGTCGCCAATTGCGTTGTAATAAGCATTAGGAATCGGAATTTTTAAAGAATCGATTCGTTCAACCGAGTAATTGTTATTGATTTGATATATTAAAATATCACCGTCTATATCAGAGAAGAGAATATTTCTTTTTCCATCATTATTGAGGTCGCCAAACCGGATGTAAGGAGAGAGTTCATTTCTGGAATAAGTGTGGGTGTTATTGAGTATCATGCATTCCAGATTAAAATTATCTCCGCTCCTCGAGTACACATCATAATGAGAGTAGGTTCCGGTTCCAATAATATCAGCAGAACGAATTACTACGTCATCAATTCCATCGTTATTGAAATCATAGAAAGTGCCGGTATAAGCATCTTTGATGGAGTTCACGTATCTGCTTGGGAAGGAAGTTGAGTTCTCTGCTTCAAAAATAACCATAGAATCTGCCTGATTTCCAAGTATCTCATGGTTGCCGTCCGCATCTGTATCACCGATACTCCATGGAATGAATTCATTATTCATCGTATGTACTACTACTACTTCAAGCTCTGTATTATCATATTCACAGAAACGCACAGGACCATAAGAACCCTCATCAGGGAATTCCATAAATACAAGTTCGATTTTGCCATTTCCATTGATATCATAGTTATTCGAACAGAGATATACTGAATGATCATAAGAAGCGATCTGGTCAAATCCACTTGTAGGAATTGTGCTATTATCGATTGTAATTGCATCTGCAAAAATATCGGAAGTTGCAGTAAGACCTGCATGGTTTTGAATCGATAAAGAGAATGAGTAGGATTCATCAGGAAGGTGTTGTGGAAGTCTCATGGTCGTAAAGTAGTTGTATTTTTTCTGAATAAGTGAGAAGGTGTCTGCATCGGATGAAAAACAGGTTGCATAGAATTGTGAGGGTTCGGTTGCAGTGGAGAGGATGTAATAATCCTTCATGTCGAAATCATATCGATAGGTCGTAGCAGTTGCATTTTCAACAAATTGAGGTGGTGTTCTGTCCACACTTATTTTTACGATATCGATATAATTTGTTCCGTGAATATCTTTTACGGAAAGGCGGATGTAATAGGTTGAATCCTGAATTCCATATAGAAGAAATGTGCCGAGTGTATCATCAATAACAGGATCAGTATATAAAGTTGGTTCAGGATTATGGGTGATGACATCGAGCCAGTCATTTTCGACAGGTTCCTGTTTTGTGGTGTAACTCAATCTGTAGTAGAAAAAGTTTTCACAATATGCTGTACCTATAATTGGGATATCCTGAGAGTAGCCGGAATTATATGGCGGATAGAAAATTGCGGATTGGGGCTTGATATCAATTCCTGCATTTAGCATAAGTTTTTCTGCATTTATGATTCCGTATCCATATATATTATCATAGCCGTTTTCGCCAAGATCGTCACAAGAAATATTTATCAGATTGTACACTTCGATATTTGAGAGCAGGGGATTTTGTGAAAGGAGCAAGCCCGCACATCCTGCAACAAAGGGTGCTGACATAGAAGTGCCGCTTTCGTTTTTATACTCATTATGTAGATATGTGCTGTAAATGCTCAAACCAGGTCCGCAGAGGTCGATACCCTCACCATAACTGGAGAAGGAGCAGATTTTCAGATTTTCGTCAACAGCTGTTACAGATATCACATTATCGAGAGCTGCCGGGTACAAAAGCCCAACGCCGCCTTCGTTACCGGCAGAAGCTATGATAGAAACGCCAAGGTCATAAGCATAATTGCAGGCATCATTTATAATGGGAGCTAAGGTCACATCTCCCCAACTTATGCTTATTATCTGCGCACCGTTATCAGCAGCATAGACGATAGCAGCGGACACATCATCATCTTCGAGATAACCACCCAGCGTGGTTCGGAAACCGGCTCTGAGATTCATGCATTTGACAAACCATGTAGTGCCTGATACTCCAGTATGATTATTTGTCTGAGCGGAAATAATTCCTGCAATGTGCGTACCATGTCCGAGGTCATCTCTGGGATCGTTATCGCGCTCTCGGAAATCACCCATTGCATCGATAATATTTGTATCTGTGAAGTCCCATCCCATCCAGTCATCGATATAACCGTTCTGGTCATCATCGATATAATTATCCGGTATCTCGCCGTGATTTATCCAGATGTTCTGCTCGAGATCGGGATGATCATATTCAATTCCGGAGTCAATGATGGCAATTATAACCTGCTCATTACCCTTTTCAATTTCCCAAGCATTATCTGCATTGATTGCCGGCAATCCCCACTGTTGATAGTAGTATGGATCGTTTGGCGTTATAGAGAGCATCTCATTCAGGTAGTTTGGCTGAGTATAAATGATCGATTCGTCTTTTTGAGAAAGTTCAATAAGCGCAGAAAAATCAATTTTTTTTTCACATGTAAATTTATAAATATGGAGATCGGGCTTCTCAATAATTGGTTCTGATGACTGAACACCGAACTGATCAAGGAAAGAATCAAATGCATCAATACCCGTAGTGCAGTCTTTGAATACTACTTTATCAGAAAAACGTGCTATAAGTTCATGAGAGGAATAGCTTGGTTTTCCCAAAAGCTGTGAAGCACAAGTAAGACACAAAAGTATTAGTGCGATCTTTTTCATAGGGCGTTCCTAAAAGTTATATGCAACTGAAAATCGATGAGCTGTACCGATGTCATTCTGATACGGCGTGAAAGCATAGTCAAAGTTAAATTCATTAAGTTTTATACCGAGACCAGCGGTGACATTTTGCTCATCATAGTTAAATTTGTATCCCAAACGGGAAAATATCATATCGGCAAAACCATATTCAAAACCGAGATTTGCCTTAATTCCTTCAGAAGAATACTTTGCGAGTTCTCCGGAAAAAGTGAATGTATTCTGGGTATTCACTTCCAAAGAATATTGCGAACCAAGCTTCATGACCAGTGGGAAACTTATACTTTCTTTTTTCAGCTTTGATGAAGTGCCGATATTCTGAATGACCATTCCGAAATTGAGTCCTTTTATAAATGAGTCATAGATTGCACCAAAATCAAAACCGAAACCGTAGCTTGCATCAGTATCGATCTTTTCATATATGAATTTCAGATTTGCACCGAGAGAGATGCCTGGTGTGAACCTTCGAGCGTAGGTGAAGCTTGAAACAATGTCGAGAGGATGGAATTCTCCGATCGTGTCACCATGTGCATCGGTCTTATCGATCATGCCGTAATCAAGATAGGTAAGACCCAATCCCCAGCTACTTTTGCCGTTACGCACAATAAGTGAGGCATTTTCGATATTATTATCAAAGATGTAAGTGGTATGATTGAAACAGAAATTTGATGAAGGACTTATCTGCACGGCAGCAGGATTTGACCATAAGATGGTTGCGTCTCCGGGAGAAGCAATAACTGCATCCGCTTTGCCTGCATTTCGGGCGCTAAGACCGATCTTTAGTATCTGAAAGCCGTATTTCCCGGGATCGTCTGCTGCAAAAGAATTCAATACAATAACAAAAATGAAGAGGATCACCAAGAATATTTTTTTCTTCATAATATATTTTTATCCTATTTTTTTTATATATAAAATCCTCTCATCAATTACGATAAGAGGATTATTTGGCAAAAAACCAAATGCAATTATGAAAATAACAATCTTATCCTAAGATTTCCTTCTCGTTACATTTACAGATCTGAACAACTTCTCTCTTGGGAGACCATTTACCATCTTTATGTCGATTTCGGATAACTTTTATGGTAGTCATTTCAGTATTACAAACTGGGCAGATAACCTTACTCTTACCGGCACTTGCATGAGCTAATTTAGCTGCAAATGTTCTTACTTTAGGCATTTTCAACTCCTTTTTGAATTGACACATAAGTCCTTTGCACGAGGACTGGTGTCAAGTTTTTCATCGGGGATGAAATTATTGAATATTTTAAAAAAAAATAGGACACAGATTTACGCTGATGGAGCTGATTTACCCCGTGAAATCCTGCAAAGCAGGAATCCCGATGCATCGGGATTATTTCACAGGGTTAACACTGATAAAATTTAAAATAAAAATTTCTTCTGCTTGCCACGGCGTAATTTAACGGAGACAGATCGAAGAGCTTGTGATAAGTAATTTGATTATTTGAGCAGTCAGGGACCAATCCCTGACGGTCGTGAGTGTGTCATGGAATGGTCCATGACACCTCGAAACTTCGAGTACTTGCTTCGTGGCGAAGTATGAAGCGAGGATGTGCACCTACTGTCATGTCAAGCTTCAATTGGAAGTGATAATTGAATTTTTACATTCCTTAATATTGCCTTCTCCTCAATTAGGAGAAGGTTAGGATGAGGTTTTAAATTTTGTTAAAATTCAATTTACGTCATTTCACAATTGACTTATCACTAGTCCTCGAATCACACTTTTAACCCGTTTACCCTGTGTAATTTCTTATATCTTTTATTACACATGAGTGAAATCTGTTTTTTATTTAACAGGATAACTTTGCTCGCTGCGATTCATGGCTAAAATGACATGCGGCTTTGCGAAAGTTGCCTTCCTTTCGCAAAGTTAAAACACAATAAGAGAATCTTCGAATGATCAGGAATAGTCAACACTATAACGGAAATATCATTCCCACGAATAAAATACTGTATTCCCGATCAGGTCAAGAATGACAAATTAGAACAATCCATTAGGAATCCTAAGGAACGAGGATTCCTTGCAAGGGTATCGACTCCTCGTCATAAAATCCTTAGGAGTCGAATTAGTAAACTGGATTCCCGATGGGGCTCGGGAATGACAGCCGTTTTATATTTTTTGAAACGTTAAGTATCTCCATAAATTTTCCACGAGTAAGAAATGGATTCACGATTCCCTATCAGTCGGCAATTTAGTGTAAATATCAATTTCTGTCTGCAAAAAATCACATTTTCTTGACACTATAAGAGTTAGCATACCAGTTTTGGTTCAAATAAAAATTCGGACGGAGGTTAATAGCATGATTCGAAATAAGTTAGGCGACACAACCAGTCTATCTACAATGCAAATAGTGTGCTTTTTAGTTGATTCAACAACAACCCGTCCGAGGTACATACAGTAATATAACATTTTTTAATGTAAGCTACGGACGAGCGAATCCGTGGCTTTTTTAGTTTATACTTATTCCAGAAAAGAACCGCGGATTCAAAACGAACTCGCGTTTTTTTTTATGTTAATCAATATGTTTTTAAGCAGGTCTTTATGAAAAAATTATATTATTTATGGCAATTTATGAAGGGCAACAGAGCTCTCTACATCATATCCATTGGTGCAATTGGAATGGCAACTTTTCTGCTGTTTTTCTGGCCAATGATCTTGAGGGTTACAGTTGACTCCATAATTGGCGAAAAAGCTCTCGAAGCTCAGGGCTGGCTCAAGCCGATATTTACGGGTGCTTTTAATTTCTTTGGAGGTCGCTCCGGCTTGGTCGGCAAGCTGTGGATCTGCAGCATATTACTTATTATCATCACTCTAATAAGAGGAATATTTCTCTACTTCAAAGGAAAGTGGTCTGCAATTGCATCGGAATCCATTGCTCAAAGAATTCGAGATAAAGTGTATAATCATCTCCAGCTTTTACCCTATAATTATCATGTGAAATCAAAAACGGGTGATCTTATACAACGCTGCACTTCTGATGTGGAAACGATAAGAAGGTTTCTTGCGATCCAGTTCGTGGAAGTGGGCAGAGCATTTTTCATGGTCGGGTTTGCACTTTCATTCATGATACCAATGAGCGTCCCGATGACACTTGTTTCTATGGCACTTGTTCCTTTTATTTTCGGATTTGCAGTGATATTCTTCATCAAAGTAAAAAAGGCATTCCAGCTTTCTGATGAATCAGAAGGAAGAATGTCAACAGTACTTCAGGAGAACCTTTCCGGCGTAAGAGTTGTACGCGCTTTTGCTCGACAAGCTCATGAGATGGATAAGTTTGATACCAGGAACTGCGAATATCGTGACCTCACTTATAGACTGATCCGGCTTCTTGCGTGGTACTGGTCAATATCGGATTTTCTCTCTCTCATACAAATTGCTGCGGTTCTCATACTCGGAACTTTCTGGGCTGCAAATGGTGTGATATCTCTCGGAACGCTCCTCGCATTCTCAACATTTGTCGGTATGATGCTCTGGCCTATCAGGCAGATGGGAAGAGTGCTGACCGATATGGGTAAGACAATGGTGTCAGTCGGTCGTATCCACGAAATCCTCGATGAGCCGACTGAAGAGTTTCATGATGATGAGAAAATAGCAGTCAAAGGAAAAATAGAATTCAAGAATGTGAGCTTTGAATACGAACCAGGCAAGCCCGTGTTGAAGGACGTTTCATTCACTGTCGAGCCCGGTCAAACAGTTGCAATTCTTGGATCCACTGGTTCCGGAAAGACTTCATTGGTTCATCTTCTTCCGCGACTGTATGATTACACAAGCGGTTCGATAACCATAGACGGTATTGAACTCAAGGATATTGATAAGCATGCAATCCGAAAAAATGTTGGAATCGTGCTTCAGGAACCCTTTCTGTTTTCCCGTACCCTTAAAGAGAATATCGGAATAAGTAGAATTAATTCTGAAGATGACGAGATCTTCGAAGCCGCACAGATAGCTTCAGTTCATGATGTCATATTAGATTTCCAAAAAGGATATGAAACTGCAGTTGGTGAACGTGGTGTAACTTTATCCGGCGGTCAGAAGCAGAGAGTAGCAATGGCAAGAACTCTGCTTATGAATACTCCCATTCTTATATTTGATGATTCGCTCAGCGCTGTCGATATAGAAACCGATGCTGCAATAAGAGCTCAACTGAACAGGAGAGCCCGGAAGGCAACAACCTTCATTATCTCTCATCGGCTGACCACACTTTCTGAAGCAGATATCATTCTCGTTCTTGAGCATGGCAAACTCGTTCAGATCGGTTCTCATGAAGAACTGGTAAATCAGGAAGGTTTGTACAAGCGCATCTGGAATATTCAGAACTCTCTCGAAGAAGAACTGGAAACTGAACTGGAAAAGAATAACGTAAAAATCGGCATTAATAAATAGGAAATTTCTTTGGAAACAGCATAATAAAATGGCAATTCTTAAAATTAATTAGGATAAAAAAATGAGTGTTTATAAAGAGCAGGAATATACAAAGCGGTTTGATATATCGCTCTGGAAAAAATTGTATCAGTTCATAAAACCCTATAAAAAGAGGTTAGCCGTTCTCGGCTTCTTCATGCTGTCCTTGGCAGGTGTCGATGTGATATTCCCGCTGATGACCAAATATGCGATCGACCATTTCGTTGTTCCGCAAAATACAGATGGAATAGTCGCTTTTGGGGTAGTTTATTTTGTGCTCATCCTGTTGCAGAGCTTGAATATCTACTTCTTTATTGCTATTGCAGGAAAGATCGAGATGGGCATATCTTATGACATTCGAAAAAAGGGCTTCAAGCATCTTCAGGAGCTTTCATTTAATTATTATGATAAGACTCCAGTTGGCTGGATCATGACCAGAATGACATCGGACAGCACCCGTTTGGGCGAGTTTATCTCATGGGGGCTGGTCGATATGGTCTGGGGTGTTTCACTGATGATCGGCATTGTTTTCGTGATGCTATTTATGCAATGGAAGTTGGCGCTGATCACGTTCACCGTTGTTCCTGTATTAGTTGTGATAAGTTTGTATTTCCAAAAGAAAATTCTCAAAGCATACAGGAAAGTCAGGAAGATAAATTCTCAGATCACCGGTGCGTTCAGTGAAGGGATTACCGGAGCAAAAACAACAAAGACACTTGTTCGTGAAGAAGAAAACCTGCTTGAATTTCAGGAGATCACGACTAAGATGAACCGCTCTTCAGTTCGTTCAGCGATTTTCTCGGCACTCTATCTGCCGGTCGTGCTCACACTTGGAAGCATAGGAACAGGACTGGTGCTCTGGAGAGGTGGGTCGGGTGTTATTCTTGGGGCAATTTCTTATGGTACTCTTGTTGCCTTCATTTCATATACAGTTCAATTCTTCGAGCCGCTTCGTGAACTCTCGCGGGTTTTTGCGGAGCTTCAGAACGCCCAGGCATCGGCAGAGAGAATTTTCTCTATGATCGACGAAAAACCCGATATCCAGGACACGTCAGAAGTTGTTGATGAGTATGGAGACATCACTGAATGCAAAAAGGAAAATTGGCCAGACATCGATGGAAATATTCATTTTAAGGATGTTTCTTTCGGGTATAAAGACGGTGAATACGTTCTCGATGATTTCAATCTTGAAGTGCAGGCAGGAGAGACAATTGCGCTGGTTGGCGAAACCGGTTCCGGCAAAAGCACGATCGTCAACCTTGCATGCAGATTCTATGAACCCACAAAAGGCGAGGTGCTTATCGATGGTGTAGATTATAGGAAAAGATCGTTGCTCTGGCTCCACTCCAGTCTTGGGTATGTGCTCCAGACACCGCATCTTTTCAGCGGAACGATCAGGGACAATATTGCTTATGGCAGAATGGATGCAACCAAGGATGAGATCATCGAAGCTGCAAAACTTGTGAATGCTCACGTGTTCATCTCGCGGCTTGAAAATGGTTATGATTCCGAAGTTGGAGAAGGCGGCAGTTTGCTCTCTACCGGTGAGAAGCAGCTTATCTCATTTGCTCGTGCAATCCTAACTGATCCGAAAATATTCGTGCTCGATGAAGCAACTTCTTCAGTTGACACAGAAACCGAGCAGAAAATCCAGGATGCAATTCATAAAGTGCTTGAAGATAGGACGAGTTTCATTATTGCACATAGACTCTCAACAATACGTTCTGCAGACAGGATTCTTGTTATCCAAAAAGGCAAGATCACAGAAATGGGAACTCATCATGAGCTGATAAAATTAAAAGGTTACTACTACCGGCTCTATTCGAATCAGTTTATGGAAGAGCGCGAATCTGAGCTTCTGACAGCGTAGGAAATCAAGGAATATATCATGCAGATAATCAGGGCTGACAACATTTCATTTCGGTATGATACGCAACCGGACATGCTCTTTGAAAATGTATCCTTTGCAGTTCATGAGCATAGCCGCATCGGTCTGATAGGAAAGAATGGCTGCGGAAAATCGACGCTGCTGGATATTTTGAGAAAGAAGATTAACACGGTCGAAGGTATTTTATATCATAAACCTGAACTTTCGATCGGGTATCTTCCTCAAGAATTGGACTTGCCGCCAGCAAACTCAGGGCTTTCTTTTATATGGAACAGCAATCCGACATTAGCAGTATTGAAGCAAAAAATTGATCATCTTGAAGATTTCACTCCTGAACAGGTTGGTTCTATACTTTCTGAATATGAAAGGAACGGGGGATATGTTTTTGAGATTGCAGTTGAAAAGATCACAACACGCTTTGGTTTCAACAAGGAGATGCTCTCCCGAAAGATATCATCACTGAGCGGCGGAGAGCAAACATGTCTTACGCTTTGCCATATTCTGCTGACAGAACCGCATGTGCTTCTGCTCGATGAACCAACGAATCATCTCGATATCGAAACATTGGATTGGCTGGAGAAATTTCTTAATGAGATCAAGATACCCTATATCATCATTAGTCATGATAGACATATTCTGGATACTTGTGTAACTTCGGTCCTCGAGCTTACTCCAGAAGGTGTAATGCATTATTCCGGCAATTATTCTTTCTATAAACAGGAGAAAGAGCAGGAGCTTCAAACAAAGATACATGTTTATGTAGAGCAGAAAAAGATAATTAAAAAACTGAAGATCGCTGCCAGAAAGCGAACTGAGTGGGCTCATAGTCACCAGGCGGAAACAGGTTCCGAAGGATACGCTCCGGTTTATGAATGCGTCAGTAATCTTGCAAAGAATGCAATGCAACAGGCAAAGAACCTCCATCGCCGTGTGGAGAAGCAGATCGAAGAAGCAGAAGCCGAAAAACCCTTTATAGAAAAGAAAAGAAGATTTCATTTTGAAAATCTGCAAGTCAAAAGCAAACAGCTTCTGACAGTCGAAAATCTCACAAAAACCTTTGGGTCAAAGGATGTATTGAAAAACATCAATATGCATATTATGAATGGTGAGCGGGTGGCAATAATCGGCAAAAACGGAAGCGGTAAATCAACACTGCTCAAGATCCTTACTGGTCATCTGGGTGGATTTCAAGGCGATATGAACTGGTCTCCGCAAGTCGAGATCGGCTATTACTCGCAGGATCATGAAAATCTGAATTTTGATAATACTGTTATGGAAGAAGTCGCTTGTGGAGATAAGAAGAAACATACCTTTGCACGGACTGTACTTGGTTGCCTGCGCATATCAGATAAGTTGATCCGAAATCCGATTAAAACCTTGAGCATAGGTGAGAGAAGTAAGGTCGCATTGGCAAAGATAATCGTGTCCGGAGCAAATGTGCTGGTGTTAGATGAACCCACCAATCATCTCGAGATAGCCGCAAGAGAAGCTCTGGAAGATGCCCTGGAATCCTACACGGGAACTATCATTTTCGCAACACATGACAGGTTCCTTATAGAGAAAATAGCGGATAGAGTTATCAATATGGATCAAATGAGAAAGGAGTTCAACGTATGAAAAAGAGCATGAAAGATTTTCTAAAAGAAAAACAGAAAAAGCAGAATTTGAAGAAATCAAAGAATATGCGATTTTCCAAGAAAGAATCCGGGAAGATAACACATTCTAAGAAAGGTCTTATTAAAAAAGGATAAAAGTAAATTTAATTCTGAGTAACAATGAAAAATATTCATGTAAATGTAAATAATAATGAGACATTAATGTTCTCACCAAAGTATTTAATATTGACAGAAAAAAATGTTCACACAAGATGAACAGAAAGATTTAAGAAATCTGAAGTTCATAGAAAAAAATTAATAGTGGAGTGCCTATGAAACTCAAATATTGGTTGTTACTATTTCTAATAATACCCTTTGCCTTGCAAGCAAAACTAACTATTAATGTACCCAAAACACACCAACCGCCGGTTATTGATGGCGTTATCGAAAACGGAGAATGGATCGAAGCGGTGATAATTGATACTTTCTAGCAGACTTCACCAGGAAACAATACTGATCCTTCCGAACGTACTACCGGGTATCTTTTGTATGACGATGAGTATATCTATGTAGCGATGAAATGCTTCATGGAAGATCCTGAGAAAATCCGATTGTTCCACTGTATCAGGGACAAAATATATTATACGGACAGGATATTTCTGTACATTGATACGTTTTTTTCAAATGCAAAGGCATACTACTTTGGCTCAAATGCTTTCGGTGAACAGGCGGACGGTATTGTGGTCGATGATACCGATACGTCCATAGATATTCATTATGATTCATTTGGAGCGCTTACAGATTACGGTTATTCTACAGAAATGAAGATCCCTTTGAAGAATATCAAATACAAAAGCGGTAAGAATGTGAAATGGGGCTTCTTTCTCAAGAGAATGATCGAGGAACGAAAGGAAGAGATAAGCGCCACACATGTTGACAGGAACGGTCTGAATTTCTATGACAATTATGGAATTCTGATTTTTGAAGAACTGCCGACAAACAGAAACTTGAAGCTCATTCCTTCTTTTTTGACTGACTACACTCATGATGAGAATAAGAAAACCGGCAGTTCGACGATCAAAAGGAAATACGAGCCGGAGCTCAACATATTCTATGAACCCAATTCCAGTCTCTCCACTACCATGACAATCAACCCCGACTTCAGTATTATTGAAGCGGATGCAATGGAGATCGATGTGAATAAACGCTTTCCAATGTACTATCCGGAGAAAAGACCATTTTTCATAGAAAGCACAAATCCCTTCAACACACCAATTACTATTTATCATACTAGAAAAGTTGTAGACCCGATATTCAGCGCGAAATTCTCCGGCGCATTCAGTAATAATTACCTCTTCGGTCTTGGCGCAATTGATGAGAATGCAAATGGAGGGCGCTTTATTGAGGGCTATGAAGGTTCTGCAAATGCCTATTTCGGTTTTTTGACATATGATAAAAAAGCACGAAGCGGAAATGCATATATTCGCAGTGCACTCGCTATTCGAAAGTTCAAGGAATACTACAATCTTGTAGGAGATGTTGATGGTGTGCTTCATATTCTGAAAAATTTAAGCGGATATGTGCAGCTTGTAGGTTCTGCGGATCAAACAAAGGACAAGACCTGGCATCAAGGATATGGCTATTTTGGAAAATTGTCATATGATTCTGAAAATCTCTTTGCAAATATCAACCTGAAAGCAATCTCTAAAAATTTCAAAGCAGATATTGGTTTCATTCCGGAAAATGACATTCAGTTGCTTGCCAGTCATAGCAAGTGGTAGAAACGTGCTGCTGATGATAAGCAGTTCGTGAGATTGTTCGAAATTGGATATAACGCAAACATCAAATATGATCTTGATCTTTCTGAAGTAAAAGAGCACTACCTGAAGCCCTATTCGGGAGTGATCTTAAGCAACAAAATGGAAATCTGGACTGGAGTTGGATTCCAGATGGTGCACTTTGCAGGAAAAGATAATTACATGTACGCGCCCTGGGTTTTCTTTGAGACATATCCAATGGACCTGTTTGTCGCTGATATTGATTTTGTATGCGGAAAATATATGTGGTTCGATGAAAATGATCCTCGAATCGAGCAATTCAGGAAATACAAACTTTTTATCAATCTGAGACCCACAAACAAGATCGATATCGAAGTTTCAAGTGAATACCAGGAGCTGCACGATATCTATCATGCGCAGGTGCATCAAGTGACTTTGAAGTATCAGTTCAATAAGCAATTCTGGATAAGAGGTATTTTGCAGTACAGTTACTCGGATGTATCAGTCAATAATGAAAGTTACAGTACGTTGAATCTTTATCCGCTCTTTGTGTATAATCCCTATGCTAATATTGCGGTCTATGCAGGTATTACTTCTCTTGATCATGAGGAAAAAGAACACTCTCAACTCACCTTGTCCGAGAATAAGAATACTTATTTCCTGAAGGTGTCTTATACGTTTGATGTGTTTTGATTATTAACCACCCGCCTTCATTTTATAACGGCGTGGCAGGCGAAAGACACGAAAAGCGCGAAAGAATAAATTGTAGGGGCTGAACATGTTCAGTCCTTATAATATAAAAATTAACTCGGATTAAACGTGACTGAATAAACCCGTCTCAGCACCTTAAATGTGGTACGTGAAGGTTCTCACGAGTTTTACCAACAATAAAAAATTGACAGTGAAATTAAATATATGCAAATTAAACATAAATTGTGTTAGAGATAGTAATTTATGGCATATACTGCGGAATTAGGCAAAATATGTGATTTAAAGAAGTTTAATAATATGTTAGCTTATAAAAAGAAACTTTTGTGTCAGTGAAAAATATAGTGAATGTATGGTCTTCTTTGTTAATATTTAATAAATAAGTAAGGTAAGTAATATATTGATGAATAACAATGATTAAAATAAGTAATGCAAAAAGAGTAACCCTTTTTGAAAATTATCAAAACCAGATAGAAATTGATCCTAAATTGGACAGAACTTTAGTAAGTTTTCAAGCCAATAAGAAAGAAAACTTCTATCGTTGGTTTAAATATAAAGAAGGATTTTCTAAAAGATTAGTTAAATATTTTCTATTTAAATATCATCCATCCCCTGGACATATTCTTGATCCTTTCGCTGGTGTTGGTTCAACATTATTTGCAGCAAGAGAATTGAATTGGGATACAACTGGTATAGAATTATTGCCAGTAGGTGTGTTCGCTCTTGAATCAAGAATAGTTTCTGAAGCTGTTAATTTAGATAAGTTTAAGCAAGAAATAGACAGTTTCAAAACAAACTTCCACTTGGTCCAAAATAATATCCCCAAGAAAATAAGTCATATTTCCATAACTAAAGGAGCCTTCTCCAAAGAAACAGAAAATTATTTGAATTGTTTTTTGAATTATTGTAGCAATATATATAATGATAAAATTAAAAGAATATTTAAATTTGCTGCATTTTCAATTTTGGAAGAAATAAGTTTTACAAGAAAAGATGGTCAATATTTACGTTGGGACTATAGAGCAAATAAAAGCTGGGGTAAGACAAAATTTAACAAGGGTAGAATTTATCCTTTTATTGAATCGATAAATAAAAAATTAATACAGCTTTATCAGGATTTGAAATTTGGAAACGGAAATGATTTATTTACCCAATTCGAAGACAACAAATCTCATTCGAAAAAACTAAATATTTTGCAGGGATCATCATTAAAATTGATGCCTAAATTTAATAATGATTTCTTTGATTTTATAATGACTTCTCCGCCCTATTGCAACCGATATGATTATACAAGAACATATGCATTAGAATTGATTTTCCTCGGTTATAATGATGAACAAGTTAAAAATCTTCGCCAGGAAATGCTTTCATGCACAGTAGAAAACAAAGAAAAAATAAAAATTTTAAAAAATATTTATGAGAAATTGAATAGAACTGATGTATTTAATAAGGTTGTTTCTATTTATGAATCTAATGAAGCCATGCAAGAAGTAAATAATGTTTTAAAATTATTGAACGATAGAAAACTTCTAAACAATTCAAATATTCCTCGTATGGTTAAAAATTATTTTCTCGAAATGGCTTTCATTATTTTTGAAATGTATCGTGTATTAAAAAAAGGCGGTTATTCTGTAATGGTCAACGACAATGTAAGATATGGTGGTCAAGAAATACCAGTTGATTTGATACTATCAAATTTTGCAGTTAATTTTGGGTTTGAATTAGAAAAAATATGGACTTTACCTGTGGGGAAAGGGAATAGCAGTCAACAAATGGGAAACCACGGTAGATCCGAATTAAGAAAATGTGTTTACGTCTGGAGAAAACCCGAATGAGCAAAAATAAAGCTTACCTGAATCATTTAAAATCAAGTAAAGATTTAGTAACAACGTATGAAGCAACTCGAGCAGGTTTTGTAGCACTTGCATTAGAAAAAAATAGGAAAGCAACACCTTTCATTGCAGAAGCAAGAGCTTTAAAAGCAGAAGCTTCAAAAGTAAGCGAACCTCAAAAACTACTTATAATTAATTCCATTCGTTCATCTCTTCTTACAGCAGCAGGCATCTCTGATAAAGCAGAAAAACATTTGCAAGAAAATGATAAGTTAAAAGCTATACGAGGATTAATCGAAAATTTCTTAGAGCCAGCAGGAAAAGACTTTGTAGAAGAACTTGTATTTAGATTTTTGCTCACAAAGGGGGATCAACTCGGTGGATCAATGAGAAACTTAGGGGGAACACTTGGAGAAAGGAAACTTGCAAGAGCAATAATCTCATCTTTAAGCTTATCAAAGATTTCTTATAAATGGCTACATACTAAAAGTAAAAAATGGATTCCTAAATCAGATGATGATACAGATATTGAACTTCATTTAAAAGGCATAAGTTGGATAAATTCAAATGGGGTTCGAACATTAATATTTAACAGAAACATACCATTAGTTAAAAAGAACGTTGATCTTAGTATCTTGAAATGCGAACCAGAAGAAGTGAAATATTCAAAAGATTCTGCACATTTAGTCCCTGAAAATTATATTGCTTTTGGTGAGCTAAAAGGTGGTATTGATCCTGCAGGCGCAGACGAGCATTGGAAAACTGCAAATTCTGCGTTGAATAGGATAAGAGGAGCTTTCGCTAATAAATTTTTAACTCCAATTACATTTTTCGTCGGTGCAGCAATTGAAAATAGTATGTCAGAAGAAATATACTCTCAATTAAAATCAGGTATTTTAACAAATGCTGCTAATCTAACAAATGACGATCAAGTTGCTTCCCTTTGTAATTGGATAATAATTATATAATTAACCAGCTAAAAAATGCATCAACTTAACCTCAGGATTAAGTTGTGATTTTCAAGTTAAGAGCATTCTCGAAAGTTTTGGTTTAAAATTTAAGTTCAGTGCGTTTAATTCCTGTGGCAAGTTATGCAAGTAGTTAACCTACCTTATTCTGGATACCTTTTTTGTGGAGTCAAGTCTTAAAAGTTGGTGTAAATTCAATCTCATTGTTATTAACACCTTATTCTTCTTATTGGTGCTGATGAGCGTAGCGAGACAGCACCAATAAGAAACACACTCTATGCAACCTTTGCTGTTTTCATATTAAGTC
>JAUWPE010000015.1 GCA_030611765.1 Candidatus Cloacimonadota bacterium
AATGTAGTTTCATAGGAGAATAGTGCTGATCAGCTATCTTCATAAATCTCAAATCGCTAATCATCATTCATCAATTGTTGCGTTCCCAAACAGGGGTTTGGGAACGAGAAGACTGAAGGGTTTGGGAACGAGAAGACTGAAGGGTTTGGGAATGAGAAGACTGAAGGGTTTGGGAATGAGAAGACTGAAGGGTTTGGGAATGAGGGCATACTTTTATTTTCGTGGTTTATGATATTATACCCTTTTAGCAAATTTGATAATATTCTCATCACATTTTGCAGTTCGCTCCTCCAAATTGAATTTCTTTTTACTTGTCATTTGAAATTTTATTAGTCCCGATGCATCGGGAGTTATTAGAAATTCAAATTTAACAGGATGAAAATTACTTAATGAAATCATACTTTAACCTTGTTAGTATCTAATGCGAAACATGTCTAAATGATATTTTTGATTCTTCGCCTTTACGCAGACGAACGATATTTTCTTTATGACGATATATTATGAGAATTGTGATACAGGTTGTCAAAACAAGTAGAGGAATTTCATTAAAATGAGGGATATTTCGGATGAGCTCCACGATCCAGAAAGAGAGAACTGCACAAAGAGAAGCAAGAGAAATATAGCGTGATAGTGCTGCAATTACGAGGAATACTCCAATAGCAATGAGCAATGGGATTGGGAGCAGATTCATCAATACGCCTGCGGCTGTTGCCATACCTTTTCCACCTTTGAATTTCAGGAAAACCGGATAAATATGCCCGATAATTGCAGCGAGTCCTATTGCTACGATAGCGATCTGATAGGTTTGAGGATTTGTATAGTCAAGGCATGGCTTGATACCGAAAATGCTTTGTTCGCAGGATTGTGCAAGTAGAAGCCGTCCGATCTCGACTGCAAAGAATCCCTTGAAAAAATCAAAAATAAGTGAAATTATACCGGGTACTACTCCGAGAGTCCTCAAAACATTTGTTGCCCCGATATTCTTACTTCCATGTTCCCGTATATCAATTTTTTTGAGGATCTTACCCAAAATAAATCCGCTGGGAATCGCACCAAGAAAATAGGAGATGAGCAAAGCAACAAAAAGGATCACGATTTATCCTTAAATTTTAATTTTATTGTGACACCGTCAAAACCGAATTCTTGTCGGATCTGATTTTGTATGTATCTTTGATAATTTTCTGCAATAAGCGTGGCATTATTCATAACAAATAGGAAAAGTGGGGGGTTGGTATCGACCTGGGATGCATAATAGAATTTAACTCGTTTGTGTAAAGTATGAGTTGGAGGATTTTGCCCAACGATTTTTTGTAGAAAGGCATTCATGTAGTGCGTAGGAATTCTTTTCTCTCGTTGTTTGTTCACAAAGAGTACAAGATCGAGAAGTTTTCTTACACGTTGACCGCTTTTCGCAGATATAAAAATGAGTGGAGCATAGCTTGCATAATTCACACTGTAGCGAATTTCATCTTCGTATTTTTTTGCTGTTTTATGATCCTTTTCGATCACATCCCATTTATTGACAACGAGAATGAGCGCTTTGAACTGGGATTGAGCATATTCAATGATCCGCTTATCCTGAACAGAGA
Organism: Candidatus Cloacimonadota bacterium; assembly: GCA_030611765.1. Lineage (GTDB taxonomy): Bacteria > Cloacimonadota > Cloacimonadia > JGIOTU-2 > JGIOTU-2 > Celaenobacter. The sequence continues at coordinate 1,590 of JAUWPE010000015.1, forward strand.
TTTCTTCCTGAGCATCGAGAAGAACAAGTACGATGTCTGCATCATTAATACTGCGGAGACTTCTCAAGTTGCTGAAATATTCAATTCCGAACTTCACCCTGCTCTTTCTGCGCAGTCCGGCTGTATCTATGATGGTCATATTGCAGCCGTTATATTCAAAATTCAGATGTATAGAATCCCGTGTGGTGCCCGGAATATCATCTACAATAACAGAATTCTGTCCAATGATCTTATTGACTAATGAGGATTTTCCTACATTCGGTTTGCCGACCACGGCTATTTTGATAGTATTTTCTCTGAATTGTTCTTCTATTTCAGAGCGAGAAGGTAATTTATTCACGATCTGATCCTGAAATTCTGAGAAATTTCTTCCACTAATAGCAGAAATACCGATAGGATCACCAAACCCAAGAGCCATGAATTCATAAACTTCCAATTCCTCTTTATCATTATCGACTTTGTTTACAGTTAAGATAACTTTATCCTGAACAGGGAAAAGCATTTTTGCAATTTGCTGGTCATAATCTGTAATACCGATCTTGCAATCTGCAACAAATATGATCAAATCAGCTTCCTCAATAGCAAGTTCAGCTTGAGCTCTGATGGATTGCGTCATTGTATCTTTTGTACTTGGTACGATCCCGCCTGTGTCCACAACGATGAAAGGATAGCCATTCCATTCGGTTTGATAATATTTTCTATCTCTGGTAACTCCGGATTCCTTATCAACGATCGCAAGTCTTCTCTTCACCATTCTGTTAAAAATGGTTGATTTGCCCACATTTGGGCGTCCTACTATTGCAACGATCGGTATAGCCATAATTTAAGATTACAGTGGGATTTTCGTGGAAAAGGTTGTCAAATATTTTGTGGAATGAGCGGGCATCTCCCCAAGAAATATCAGATACGCTGGAATTAGAAGATATACGGAAGACGGATGATAGAAGAGAGTTGAGCAAGCTCATCAAAAAAAGGGGCTGAATTTCTCCAGCCCCTTTTCCAATTATTTATTTTCCTTATCTCATTAAGATTTATCCTATGAAATGCGAAGCCTATTTCATCAGGATGAGCTTCTTCATCTCTGCGATTTTGCCATTCACTATTAGTGTATAAAAATACACTCCGGGTGAAAGCTCTTTACCTGAGGTGTCTTTGCCATTCCAATATATGATCGAAGTTTCATCTTCCTGTGTCAAAACCGAAGGTAAAGTTCTTACTAATTCACCTTTGATGTTGTAAATTGAGACCGAAACCAAGGTAGACTTATTCAAAGTAAACTGGAATTGTGAACTTGTGCTTACAGGATTCGGCACATTCTTGAAATCGTACACAATAGGTGGTTCCAAATGAGGAGGATTCACTGATGGATCCGGAATAATTATCTGTGCAACTCTATTGTAGATTAGACTTATTCCACTATAATCAATGCTTTCTAACCAGTAATAATAGGTATCTCCTACTTCTGGATTCTCAATTTCATCTTCATAGATATAATAATGTGGTTCTGATGTGGTGCCATTTCCAGTAATCATATCATTATTTATTTGTGCAGCATTGGCAAAGTTATCATCATTCTTGGCACGATAGATATTCCAGCCAAGATTGTCTGTTTCTGACTGCGTTGTCCAATAGAGGGTTGGTTTGTTATCTAAGAAGTTAGCACTAAAGGCAGAAAGCTCGACGGGCAGGGTTTCGTCAGATTCTGAATCAGAACCTTCATTTCCAGCAAGGTCTCTGGCCGTAACTGTAAGGATATAGGTAGTATTGGGGTCGAGATTTTCGAATTTATGAGAAGTAGCAGTAGTCCAATCGGTAGTCGAAGCACCTGAGTATTTATAGGGGACACCATGTAAGTTTGCCTCTATAATGGATACTACCTTTATCGTCATACTTGTATCTGTCACTGTATCAATGCCTGCAAGGGGAATTGGATCAGTTGTGTCTATGTAAAATGGACCAAAGTGCGCAGCTTCGTTGCTATAATTACCAGTTACATCTAAGCTTCGAATATGGAAGTAATAATCATTTGCATCCGTAGGACAAGAGCAAGTAGTACTGGTAGCGGAGCCATCATCGGTATCGTAAGGGTCCAATAAATCAACGTCAGGCATCGTTTCTGGATTATGATCCCAGACGATAGAATAACCATCTATCCCTTTTTCAGACACAGGAGGATTGTAATTGAATAATGGCTCGACAGTGATGGGCGTAAAGTATGGCAAACTACTTAGTTCGTCTTTCACTGAACCAAAATCATAAGCCGTTGTCCATGAAAAATCGACAGTATTGTCATTTGACCATGTACTCGTACTGTGTGAAGTAGATTGCAGATTTGTTACTTTTTCTGGACGCCCCACATAGTCTGGCTCATGCTCGGTAGGGTAATTATTTACCGCATCATTGTAAGCATAGTGTACAAGCTTAGTGCAATACCAACCGAAAGGTGGGTTGTAAGATTCTCCATCTTGCGCTGCCGCATAAGCGACGATTGCATTTCGTACTTCATCTCGATAGTCAAAATGTGAATCCATAAAAGCTTCTGAGTTTTCAAGGATTGAACTGCTACGAGTTATTTCCCATTCCTGCCAGGCGTAGTGGCTATAATTAGTAAGCAGTACCCTGTCCACTGTTACCCATCCTTCCGATTTAGTATAACAGTGTGTTTTTGCGGCTTCCCATATACAATTCCCTGAACCACTCCAAATCCCAACGTGTCCAGGTGTCCAACCGTCAGGAGGTACGTTCCTTTCTAAGTTACCATCTTCATCAGTTAGCCTGAATATACAGTCTCCCTTTGAATATTGAGCGTAGACCCAGTTCCAGTTAAAAGAAACAATCAACACACATACTAGTGTCGTTATAAAATTTTTGGGAAAGAAATTAGTTAATGTTCTAATACTAATTATAATTTTTCTTTGCATTTTTATCTCCTTCTATTTTTGTTATTTGTATTATCTGTAAGAAAACCTAGCGTTGTTTACACTTTTTATGTTTTCTGTGTAAAGAGCCTGTAACGCTTTAATTATCTATATGTCATTACGTTACAGTCTCTTTCCAGCCCAGAAAACAATCACTTCCAGCCCTTAATTTTTGTAAACAACGCGTGAAATTCTTACATATTATCATTTTAATTTTCTTTACTTTAGACATTATCAAAAGAATTTTAAGTAATACCGAATATTTAAATTAACCGAATTATATCCCACACAAGACGCAATGGGATTGCTTTTTGTAATAAAAGTTACGGTGGGTGAGAAGTAGTAAAGGTGTGATTTCCAGAGACAGAATTTCTGATAAGTATAGTTTCAACAGAAGCCAAATTGTTCCCCAAATTTTTTGGAAAACAATAACAATTTTTCATCTTTATATTCACATTACACCAATGGGAGTTTTTTTTAAAGATTGTCAAATTTTTTACATTTTCCATATTCTTCTAATAAATTCATATTCCATCATTAATCAATTTGCGTAAGTCTCCATTCTACTAAAAAAGAATAAATCACTGATGAGATAATTCAATTGTAACTCAACATTCCGATGTTGAGATGCGCAAGATTGGAATCTTGCGTTACTGCTTTATTTTAATTTTGAAATAACAATTCTTAAAATAGTTTCGTGATATTTCGTGTTAACCCTGTGAAATCCTGTAAAGCAGGAATCCCGATGTATCGGGATTATTTCACAGGGTAAATTCGCCTGCCACGGCGTCCTGTCGGGGCGTAACGTAGTGAAGACTGAAATGAAATGAAGACGGACCTGCCGAGGCGTCTTGTCTGGGCGTAACGGAGTGAAGACTGAAGCGCAACGAAGTCGGGTGGTTGTATATTTGTAAAATTTCCTTATTTCAGATTGGCAACGCAATTATCACACTCATGTTGAGCGCAGAACTGGTAGTAGAGCTGGATCATTCCCTGCTGCATTTGTAAGTTAATGCGGAAATGTATCCCATCCTTCAGAAGAGTGTGCATATAATGAGTAATATAGTTTTCTGATAATTTTGGTAAATCACCATACACCTTAAAGATCATTTTTTGCAATGTATCATAACGCAGTGTTTGAGCATATACATAACATACTGGTAGAATAATATTTGAGAAAATATCCCTGCACCGAGATGAGCCGATTGAAGGATGATCCTCTTGGCTTAATAGGTTTGAAAAATCTGCTTCAATTTTCCTTGCGTCAATTGTTTGGGTATCACCATAACTAAAAAGTGCAATGATCGAGTTAATCAAGTTTCCCTGCTTGAGAGCGGAGCAGATAAAAGGTGCTATCTGCCAGAGTCTGTTCACCGGATGATTCTGTGGACGGCAACGGAAGAAATTCCAGTCATCTTTTTGGAGTGTGCGATGCAATTTTGCATCAAATCGAGAACGTATTTTATCAAACCGTTGAAGGAGTTTTTCATCAACGAAAGAGAAGTTATAATCATGCAGGTCAAATCCACTTTTAAATAGTAAAATGCAAAATATATCATTAAAATCCTTGCATTCATTCATGAAAGTTTTCAATTCCTGAAAAGGAAGCAGCTTTGCCAACTTGAAAAATGGCATTTTATTCTTGCCATATCCAAGAGCTTCAATTATTCCTTCATAAAGAATCTGATTAAAATCCGAGTTGTATAATTCTGCGGAAAAGCGTTTACACTTTTTTAGAAAACGTTCTTTTCCCAAAGAGAGGAGAATACGTTTCAATACATTTGAATAGTGTAAATCCTTTACCAGAAGGCATTCGATGGTTTTCTGCTGTGATGTATCAAATGGTTTTTGTCCGTATCGTTTCCATAGTTTGTCTATTTGCTCGTCAAGATTGAGCTGGAGTTCCAGTATAGGTATTTTGTTGCCGCTTTCAGAGATCGTGAATTCGGCATTCTGGTCATTTGTAAAGACTACATGAAGGATCACATTATTGTAATTTTTGTCCTCATGATGATTGTGAGCTTTCCAACCATACTCATGCTTGTGTATTTCAACATCTCCTTGCAGTTTTTTGCCATCAAAGAGGATGATACTGTTTATGAAATCAGGTCCTGCATCGGTATTCCATTTACCTTGAAAAAGGATCTCTATCTTGGTTCCGGCAACAGTTCTAATAGTATCTTTGAGATGCTGTTCATCCCAGATATGATATAAAAAATTCTCTGCTATATATTTTTTCATGGTTACCTATTAATCATAAATGTATAAAGAAATGTACTATATATTTGTCAATTTTATTGTTATGATAACTTGTTTTTTCATATAAGAGGTATACCCCCAAAATTTAGACACACATTTTCTATAGAGTCTATGAATATAGAAATTGCGTGATATTTTAGGTGGAAAATTATTTTAATATTCTCTTTGTGAAAGAACTTTTCACACGACTATTTCCTTCATGTCATATTGCGGTTCTTTATCATATAAGTTAACTGGTGGACAGAATAACAAACTATTTTAAATGAAAAGAACATTGTCATTCTGAGAGGAACGAAGAATCTATTCTTTGAAAACGAATCCTCAGCCTGTGATATTACACTTTACTAAAATAAATAGAGATACTTCACGGATGCATTCGCTACGCTCAGCACATGGTTTATACTGAGTGAAACGAATGTGTTCAGGATGACAACGTTTTATTTTGTTGTCATAACATGAAACCGAGTAAGGTTTAGGTTTATAGTACTGAATTATAATAGTTTGTAATAGTACTCACATTGTTTAAATATTTCTATAGTAAGACAACTTAATTTTTCTACACTCGACTCGGGTTTTACATTGCCATAATCATGAAATTTTATGCGGGTATGCAAATTTTTTTCATATAAAATTTGACACAAGATTTGTAATGCACAAATTAGTTGATAATTACAAAAAAAAATGTCATCCACGGAGGACGCATGACCAAAGCTGATTTAATTCAGGCAATTTCTCAGGAAACGGGAATTATTTTGAAAGATACTAAAATTATCGTTGATGCACTCTTGGATAATATAAAAGTCAGTATGATCAATGGAGAGCACATTGAACTTAGAGGATTTGGTACCTTCAAAAACAAGGTGCGTAAAGCACGCATCGCACGTAATCCCAACACAAAGGATCTTGTTCACCTACCAGAGAGAGTGGTCCCAACCTTTAAGTTTTCGAAATTCTTTATTGATGAAGTAATGGATAACAACTAATCATTTTGGAGATTCAATGCCCTGCGGGAAAAAAAGAAAAAAAGCAAAAATCAATAAGCATAAACGTAAAAAGAGACTAAAAAAGAACCGTCATAAAAAGAAATAATGGTGCTTTGCTGATTTGAATAGCCCATGCATCTAAAAATGGAGTACGGTATATGTACAAAATATTAGCGAAACTCAGTGCTATTGTTGCAGCTGTGTTAATACTTCTTGGTACAATAGATAAGATATTTTTCCCTCACAGCAATATTCTGTTGCAGCATGAAAACTATTTCATAGCTGCAAATCCCTTTATTTTGTTTGGGATCCTCTTCCTTATTGCATCTTATATAAAGTCTAAGAAAAAAGAATAGTAATATATTTCGTAAACGACATTCACTCTTAATAAAATGGTCGGGATGGCCGGATTTGAACCGGCGACTTCTTCGTCCCGAACGAAGCGCGCTACCGGGCTGCGCTACATCCCGACTGGGAATCAAAACCTTAGTATGAGAATCATCTGTCAAGAAAAAGCCGTGCAATGCTATTCGCACATGGGATGAGAAAAAAGTGTTTGAGCTTTTCATTGACAAATATAACCAATAGGATAAAATTTATTGTAAATAATTAAGGTTTTATGTATCTATGACAGAAAAAATTTTAAAAGAGCAGGAAAATACGTTACCAATAATTCCCACCAGAAATATTGTGATCTTTCCTCAGATGATCGTTCCTCTGGTTATTGGAAGAACGCATTCTATTAAGGCAACGGAAGAAGCATACGGAAAGAACAAGATAATCTTTTGTGTTGCACAAAAATCACCTGATACTCAAAAACCTCAGCAGGAAGATATGTACGAGATGGGGGTTGTGTGCCAGATATTGCAGATCTTGAAAATGCCCGATGCAACCATTCGAATTCTGGTTGAGGGCTTACAACGCGCAAAGATCGAAGAGTTATATTTTTCTGATGATTATATGAGTGCCAAACTGGATCTTATTCCTAAAGAAACATTGAAAGAGACCTCGGAAAATATTGCACTCCTTCAAACATTGGAGCATGATTTTAAAGAATATGGAAAACTGAGCAGAAATTTCTCTGATGATGTGCTTATCACCTATGAAAATCTCAAATCAATGGATGATAAGGTTGATTTTATGGCGTCTAACATAGACCTCGATCTGGAAGTAATGCAGAAACTCCTTGAAGTCAATCTTATGGAGCGGATCTTCGATTTGATCGAGTATATTTCAAAGGAACTCGAAATATTGAAAATTCGCAAGAAAATTGCCGGTGAGGTGAGAAGTAAACTGACTAAAACTCAAAAGGAATATTTCCTCAATCAGGAACTTAAAGCGATCCAGAAAGAACTTGGCTTTTCCGAAGACCAGAACGTTGATGTGAAGGATCTTGAAAAAAAGATAAATAAACTCCACCTTACAGTGGAAGCAAAAGAGAAAGCTGAATATGAACTGAACAAGCTGCGAAGAACCAATCCGATTTCACCGGAATACTCAGTTTCTTTGAATTATCTCAACTGGCTCGCCGACCTGCCGTGGAATAATCCCAAAAAGGGACGATTTGATCTTGTAAAAACAGAAAAAATTCTCGATGATGATCATTATGGTTTGAAAAAGATCAAAGAGCGTATTGTTGAATATCTTGCTGTGCTTAAAATGGTGAAAAAGGTGAAGGGGCAGATACTGTGCTTTGTTGGTCCTCCAGGTGTAGGAAAAACATCACTCGGACAATCAATTGCAAAGGCGTTGCATCGTAAATTTGTGCGTCTTTCCCTTGGTGGAGTACGTGATGAAGCAGAAATTCGAGGGCACAGAAAGACTTATATCGGTGCAATGCCTGGAATAATTATTCAGTCGATGAAGCGCGTCGGCACAAAGAATCCTGTCATTATGCTTGATGAAGTGGATAAGATGAGCATGGATTTCCGTGGAGATCCATCATCAGCATTGCTGGAAGTTCTCGACCCGGAGCAAAACTATGAATTTCATGATCATTATATTGAAGTAGGATATGACCTATCCCAAGTGCTCTTTATCACTACTGCAAACAATCTTTTTTCAATTCCTCCAGCACTTCAGGACAGAATGGAAGTGATTACCCTGCCCGGATATACAGAATTTGAAAAATGTAAGATAGCTGAGGGATTTCTTCTTCCAAAACAGCTTGAGAAACATGGGTTCAACCATAAGATCAAAGTCGAATTTTCCGACAATGCCTTTCTCAAAATAATAAGAAATTATACACGAGAAGCCGGAGTACGTAATCTTGAAAGAAGTATTTCATCAGTTCTTCGTAAAATTGTGCGAGAGTATCTTAAAGATAAGAGGAAGAATTCCTATAAAGTGGCTGAGTCCAGTATCAGAAGGTATCTTGGTGTAGAGAAATACCTTTACTCAGATGTGAAAAAAGAAGATAATATCGGCGTGGCAAATGGACTTGCATGGACTTCTGTAGGCGGTGTTCTTCTGCAGGTAGAAGCTGTAGTTTTAGAAGGAAAGGGCAACCTTTCTCTAACCGGGAAACTCGGTGATGTTATGAAAGAATCAGCCAGTGCAGCGCTGAGTTATGCCAGAGCCAATTCCTCAGATTTCGATCTTGAAAAGAATTTTTACAAAAATAAGGACATCCACATTCATGTTCCTGAAGGTGCGATTCCTAAAGATGGACCATCAGCTGGAATAACGATCGCAACTGCGATCATATCTGCTCTTTCCAAAAGAAAGGTACGGGCAGATTATGCAATGACCGGCGAGATAACACTCATGGGAGATGTGTTGCCTATTGGTGGATTGGAAGAAAAACTTGTTGCTGCACAGCGTGCTAAGATAAAAAATATCATTATTCCAAAAAAGAATTTCAGAGAATTGACTGAAATTCCAAAACAGATCAAAAAAGGACTAAATATTATTACTGTTGAAACAATGGATGAAGTCCTTACTCATGCATTGCATAAGGATACAAAGGTAGTATAGATGAATTTTGAAGTAGTTTCAAGAACAAAGATCGAAGGAAATTCTGAGGAGTTAATCTTGAAAATCGAGAAAAATAATCTGCAGCTTCTCGGTTCTATTCTGGAGACGGTTGAGGGGATGTGCAATTATACCACTGTGGATAAAGAAGAAACCTTGCTCAAAGTCGTCTATACCCTTGATTTCAAAAATGATGTTGATCGGATTCTACAATCATTAAAGGAAAACGAAGGATAGTTTTCATTCCTAATTCTATATGGATCTCAATAAAAAAATTGAACAATTGATAGCAGGAAATGTGAGGGCAGCAGCCCAACTCATCACTCATATTGAAAATCAAAATAAGGTACAAGAGATTATTTCAACTATTTATCCTTACAAAAAAGAAAGTTATATTATTGGCATAACTGGAGCTCCCGGTGTAGGGAAAAGTACGATCACAGACAAATTGATCGAGCAGTTTAGAAATCATGATAAAAAAGTAGGAATTGTCGCCATTGATCCAACGAGTCCATTTTCTGGTGGTGCAATATTAGGCGACAGAATTCGACTACAAAAACACGCAACAGATAAAAATGTTTTTATCCGAAGCATGGGCTCCCGCGGTCATCTCGGAGGGCTTGCACCAGCAACAAATAATGTTATCACGATCCTCTCCGTACTTGGCTGTGACTACATTATTATTGAAACAGTAGGAGTAGGACAGTCCGAGGTTGAGATAATAAAATATGCCGACACAGTACTTCTTGTCCTTACACCCGGGTCAGGAGATAGCGTGCAAGTAATGAAAGCTGGTATTATGGAGATCGGCGACATCTTTGTGATCAATAAATGTGACAGACCCGGAAGTGATAAGATTGAATCAGAACTTATGATCCTTCAACAGATTAGTGATGCTGAAACTATAGAAAGACAAATTGTCAAAATTGTCGCTCTTAAAAATATTGGAATTCCAGATTTGTATAAAGCTATCCTTGATCATCAAAAATTACAACAAGAAAATAATGTACTGGATAGCAGGCGTCGGGCTCGTATAAAGAATGAAATTGTAAACAATCTTCAGCAATCGATACTATCTCATATCAAAAATAGTGTTGTCTCTAACCAGGAAATTGATCAACTTATTAATGATGTATTTGACAATAAATCTGATCCAATGACAATATCACTTTTCCTTATTGAAAAATTCCAAAATAATTCAAAAACGGAGTGAACATGAAACTTTGCGTGTTTGAAGATTCCTCGTGGGAACAATTTTTGCCACTTACCTATACAAGAGCTTATTTTGATCTTAAATGTGGTGTATTTAAACTTAGACATAAGATCACTAACTTTTATCCTGATACTGAAAAATACATGCTCGTACGCGAAGAACTTAAGCGTCTATATATTTCTCGTTATCAAAAATATAAGGTCAACAGCTTTGATGAGGGAGAATATCTCTTCATAAATGGCAGGCTGCTTTTTGATGAGAAAATGAAAACAGAAATAGATTCACTCGAAGTGGGAACCGGTCTCTTCAATAATGATGTCTGTATAGCAGCAAGAATTCGTATTGTAAATAAAAGAGACATTTCAACAGAGCAACTTAGTGAAGTCTTTTCCAATATAAAAAAGATCAAAACCCAGATACAACCCCTGCAATTTATCTGGGAATTGGTTGCCATGAATAGATGTCAAATTGAATTCGATTATAAATACCTTATAAAAAATAAAACAAATTATTATATACAAGGTGGCACTTTCCATGTGATGAATTCATCTGATATCTTTTTCGGAGAAAATGTCACGATTGAACCGGGAGTTTTCCTCGATGCAACTGACGGACCGATCATGATCGATGATAGCGCTCACATAATGGCAAATGCTGCGATCAAAGGTCCTGTGTATGTGGGTAAACAAAGTACAGTTAAGGTCGGAGCGAAGATATATGAGGGAACTTCGATCGGCAAAGTCTGTAAGGTGGGCGGCGAGGTCGAGGAGACCATCTTTCAGGCGTTCTCAAATAAGCAGCATGAAGGATTTCTGGGTCACTCCTATGTTGGAGAATGGGTGAATATAGGCGCAGATACGAATAACAGCGATCTGAAAAATAATTATAATAATGTGAAAGTATTTTATTATCCTCAAAGAAGTTTTAAGGATTCAAGTTCTCAATTCTTCGGAGCGATATTTGCGGATCATACAAAGACGGGTATAAACACAACTTTCAACACAGGCATCGTTGTAGGAGTCGGTTGCAATCTGTATTCGTCTTTATTATTTAGTGGATTTATACCCTCTTTTAGCATTGGAAGCGCGAACAGGATGGGGGAATATCACCTAAAAAAGATGCTCGAAACAGCAGAAATTGTTAAATCCAGAAGAGGTCTTAAACTCAGTAATGAGGAGAAAAAAATTCTGGAAAACTGTTTTGAAAGATCAGCATCGCTAAGAAAAATTTTTTTAAAGGTTTAGAAAATAATGAATGGTTTAGTAGAAATAAAATTCAAACGAGATGAAAAACGGTATTATGAAAATACTAATGATATTGAGTTGAGAAAAGGTTTATATGTAATTGTAGAAGCTGAAAAAGGCGCTGACATGGGACGTGTCGGCAATTTTCTAATCGAAAAAGAGAAGCTCAATCTCCCAGATAACTATGCAATTAAAAAAATTATCCGAGCAGCAAGTGAGGATGATATCGAAAAGATGAACCGTATTCATGAGAAAGAGGAAGATGCGCGAGATAAATTCCTGAATGCACTCAAGGATCAACCCTTTGAAATGAATCTAGTGGATATAGAATATCAGTTTGATGGCAACAAACTTACTTTTTATTTTATTGCAGAAACCAGGGTGGATTTCCGCGACTTCTTACAGGTTCTTGCACGGATCTTTCGAACCCGAATCGAACTTCGTCAAATCAACGAACGTCAGGAAATTAAGAGACTTGGCGGCATTGGACCCTGCGGCAGAGAACTTTGCTGTAAAAATCTCAATCTCAATTTTAACCGCGTGACCCTACAGATGGCAAAAGATCAGAATGTGAGTGTGACTTCATCTAAGATGTGTGGATTATGCGGAAAACTGCTTTGCTGCCTTGCTTATGAAGAAGAATTTTATCAAGAAGAAGCTCAGAAATATCCGGAGATCGGCGAAGAAATTTTTTGTAATGATAAAAAAATGATTGTAGAGAAGAATAATTTTTTGACCTACAAAATCCAACTAAGAGATAAGAACGATGTGCTTACAACCATTAGTTTCGATGATTATCTGGAACAAAGAATTAAAGGGAAAAGAGCAAAATTCCCTATAATAAAACTCAAGAGAAATAAAAATGAACAACATTAAATCAATCGCATTAGAGCTTTGGTCACTGGATGAAAATTCAACTTGCAGATGCAACGGAGCTCATCAAGTTTGTCTTCAATGTGCAGTATGCGGATACAAGAATAATAACTACTCTCTCGTTGATGAAATGCCTGCACAGCAAGAGCTTGCACAGTATATCGATCATACAAATCTAAAACCCGATGCAACAAATGTAGAAATAATTAGACTGTGCCAGGAAGCACGAACTTATAATTTTGCATCTGTGTGCGTTAATCCATATAATGTAAAACTTGCTAAAAGAGAAATGGACAGGCGCACCGTTTGTTCTGTTATTGGATTTCCTATCGGTGCAAATCTTCCACATACAAAATTAGAGGAAGCTAAACTCGCTCTTAAAGGCGGAGCAACGGAATGTGATATGGTTTTAAACATTGCAGAACTGAAAGAGCAAGGTTACAATTATGTACTTACCGAGATCGAGAAGATTGCAGAGATCTGTCATGAAAATGGAGCAATCCTAAAAGTCATTCTTGAAACATGTCTGCTCAATGAAAGGGATAAGATCATCGCATGCCTGATCGCAAAAAAAGCTGGCGCTGACTTTGTAAAAACTTCGACCGGGTTTTCAAAATCAGGGGCAACTGTAGAAGATATTATGTTAATGCGAGCTGTCGTTGGAGATTATATGGGCGTGAAAGCATCGGGTGGAATTCGAGATACTCAAACGGCACTCACTATGATACGAGCTGGTGCGAACAGGATCGGAGCAAGCGGAAGTCTTGCAATTATCGGAGCGTAATTGAGAGTCATTCTTGCGGGGTACAACGTTGATATTTCCCAACTTCCTTCCAACAAAGTTCAATGCACTCCGGAAACTATTTCTGCTGCCTATGCTCGCATAAGCCGTTCAAAAAAACCGGTCGATGAGCTTCGGAAAGATGCAGTACTCGATATAGAAAAAGCCAGAAGATCGAATCAAACCATCGTTTTTGAAATGGGGCACAGTTCTGTTGCCGAACATGCAGTTTTTAACTTTGATATCATCGGCATTTCACGTTATCTTGCTGAATTTGTACAACGTACCAGATTGGCATCTTTTACAGAAAAATCTCAGCGGTATGTCACCCTCGATGGTGATTATGTCATTCCTGAAGAAATTCAAAATGATAACGAGGTATTAAAACAGTATCAAGAAACGATCCGGTTGCAGAATGATACCTACATTTCTCTTTTTGAAAAATTAAAGAGTTATTTTATTCGAACAACCTCGCTTTCCAAAAAGGATATTGAAGGTCGGGCAAAAGAGGATGCTCGTTATGTGCTTTCTATGGCAACTCAAACCCAGATGGGAATGACCATTAATGCGCGAAGCATGGAACATCTTCTCAAACGTCTTTATGCACTCCATTTTAATGAAGCGAAAAATCTCGCAGACATTTTGCATGAACAGGTCAGGAATATTGCTCCTTCGCTCATCCGTTATATCGAGCCATCCAAATATGACACTCAAAAATATAAAACAGATGACTTTGCCGAATCCGCAAAACAAGTTGAAAAATGCACGCTTTTATTCTATCCTGCACATGCAGATGAGAGAATTATTGCAGGACTCATATTCCGCTCGACAGGTACGGATTATCAAACTGTATTTGAAGATGTGAAACTAATGAACAAGCAGGATAAAGAGAAGATACTACAAAAATATTTGACTGATATAACCTGCCATGATTCCCTGCCTCGTGAGTTTGAATTGGTCGATCTTATTTTTCAGGTGAATATTAATTCTTCATGCTTTGCTCAGCTTAAAAGGCATAGAATTGCAACAATAATCTCAACTGATTATGACCCGAAATTTGGATTCACCATTCCAAAAAGTATTGATAAGATTACGCAGAAAGATGCTTTCAGAAATGTAATGGAAAAGTCAGAGAAAATGTATGGAATTCTTTCGGAAAAATATCCTGAAGTAAAAAACTATATTCTGACAAACGCCAATCACAAAGTTGTTTTATTCAAATGCAACATGCGGGAGCTTTGTCATTTTGCACGACTGCGACAGGATGCACATGCGCAGTGGGATATTCGTGAACTGGCTCATAACATAATAGAAAAAGCAAAGGAAGTGGCGCCCATCACTTCAGTTTTGATTTGTGGAAAAGACACATTTCCAGATGCGAATATTACGTTATTTAAGTAATTTCTATTCCAGAAAAATTTGACATAAAAAAATAATTAAAGTAGGAAAGACAAAAGGAACTCAAATGAAAAAAAAGCAGAAAAAAAGATATTATAAGATCACATTCTTAATTTGCAAAAATAAGATTATTATATAATTCCCTCTCTATCTTAATTCCCGAATAGAGAGGGTTTCTGTTTGATCATGGTATCGTATAGTTTAGTGAGAATAATGAAAAAAGTTTTTTGTATAATTATGATTATTTTAATGGTTTCTATAACATTATTTTCTGAAGCACTGAAGAGAATGCCCGTATTTGTAATTTCCCCGACGACTGGCGTATTCTCGGGAATAAGAGTAGGTGTTGGGTTAGTTAATATATATGAAAATCATGTTTGGGAAATGACATTGAATTATAAGAATGAACTAATATCGCATGTTGCAGGACCGAATATAACTTTCAAACCAATGAATTCCAGAAATTTCGATAGTATTTATCTTCAAGCTAACAGATTTCGGAACCACGAAAGGGAGAAATCGTTTTTAATTTTAAAAGTAGGTGTTTTTTTATGCCCCGCTTTTACATTCGCAACTGATGGTGGTATAAATGATAATAAAAAGGATTTGATTATTCCTTTAGGAACGGTTGGTTATGGATATAGTTTTACTATCAAGGATTTTATTTACTTACGTCCTTCGATAGATTTAGGACTGCAATCAAATCTAATAAATGTCGGATTGGCAATAACGTTTTAAAAAAGGAGAATTAGTATGAAGAAAAATATTCTTATCACGGCTATATCTCTTATCGTAGCTATGTTTCTTGTTAAAAGAGTATTGCAAATTGAGGAGAAATATTCTGCAACGACGAGGAGTCGAGAAAGACACTTATAGCAGGAATCCTCGTTCCTTAGGATTCCTAACAATCTCCAAGCTTTATACTGGTTGCACAGTCTGTGGGGCTTGGTAACAGAGAGTATTATGATTTATTAATTCAGAATCTAAGTTAGAAAAATTGACAACAAATTATCAATCAAAATTTGGTATTACAAATAATGACGCTAAAAAAATACTTCCCGATAATCATTTCTTCTCCTTCCGGAGCCGGCAAAAGCAGCGTATGTGACGCCGTTCTCAGGAAGTGCAAGGATGTGGAATATTCCGTATCCTATACAACAAGACCAATACGAGGTTCGGAAGTGGATGGTGTGGATTATCATTTTGTGAGTGAAGATGAATTCAAGAATATGATCGAGCAAGACGAGTTTCTTGAGTGGGCAGAATACCTTGGTTATTATTACGGCACAAGTAGAAAAACCATTCAGGAGAATCTCTTAAAAAATAAATTTGTAATTCTTGACATAGAAACAAAGGGTGCGCTCAAATTTATGAGAAATATGCCGGAAGCGCTCTCGATTTTCCTGTTCCCTCCCAGCATGAAAGAGCTTGAAAGAAGACTCCGTTCTCGTAAGACCGATGCCCATGAAGTCATTGAAACCCGCCTGAGCAATGCAAGACATGAGATTGCTGATTCCTGGCATTATGATAGATTTTTTATTAATGATGATATCGAAAAAGTCTCGGATAAAATAATCGAGATAATATATAAAAAAAGCGAAGGAAAAGATATATATGGATAGCAAATTAGTACAAAAGTTCATAGAAGAAAATAACTGCACTTTTCTTTATTTAATTCTTGCAAATGAAGAATTAAAGCGAATCTCCACGCTTCCTTATCTGATACAGAAGAAGTTCGACAAGAAGCTTACAACCATTGCTTTGGAACATGTCGCAGCAGATGATATTCCGGATTACTTTATTCCGGAAGAAGAAAAAACCGAAGGCAAGATGCAGGATATTATAGACGAATAGGATATATGCATTGAACACAATTTCGGAAGCTCAGCTAAGGAAAATTGAATTACTCAAACTTTCAGGAATAAATGAAATTTTCATACAGGAAACGGAACCAGTATCAAAGGAAGAGTACCTGCGGCAATTTGAAGCTGAGTACAAGGATTGTAATAAGTGCAAATTAGCTCAAACACGTAATAAGTTAGTCTGGGGTGGAGGAAGTGCTGATGCCGATATTGTTTTTGTCGGAGAAGGACCGGGCGAGCAGGAAGATCTGCAGGGCGAACCTTTTGTAGGTAAGGCGGGTCAACTTCTTACTAAAATGCTTGCTGCCATTGATCTTTCAAGAGAAGATGTGTATATTACAAATATCGTGAAATGCAGACCGCCTGGAAACAGAAATCCAAAAGAAGATGAGATCCAGGCGTGCATGCCGTATCTGGAATTCCAATTGTCTATCATTCAACCAAAAATAATATGTGCACTCGGAAAAGTAGCAGGCAATACGCTCCTGAAGAACGATGACACCTTAACAAGAATGAGACAGAAGTTTTTTCCTTTTTCTTCTTCAAAATTGATGGTGACCTACCATCCTTCGGCGCTGCTGCATAATCCGGATTGGAAACGACCCTCTTGGCAAGATCTGAAAATGCTCAAGCGAGAATATGCTGAATTGAGATAAATTATGGCTGATAATACAACTGATAGAACAACGATTAATCAGGATTCGTTTCGAGTTCCACCACACGATCTGAATGCAGAAGGAGCAGTACTGAGTGCTATGCTTCTGGAAGAATGGGCAACTGCTCGTGGTCTTGAGCTACTGCGAGAGGATTATTTTTACAAAAGCGCACATAAGTATATTTTCAGAGCAATTCTGGAGCTTTTCAATAAAAATATTGAGATCGATCTTATTACTATTATTGATGAACTCAAGAAAAAAGACCTGTTTGAAAAAGTCGGTGGCACAGCATATCTCACAGAAATTCAAGACATTGTCTCATCCAGTGCAAATATAGAAACACATGCGCAACTGGTTATAGAAAAAGCAACGCTGCGAAGTTTGATACATACAGCATCTTCGATCATAGAAGAGTGCTACGGTACAGGACAGGATAGTAAGGAAATTGTCGAGCACGCAGAGAAAAAGATCTTCAATGTCACTCAGAATTTGATGAAAGAAGGATTTGAGAGAGCTTTTGATATTGTCTCTCCAACCATTAAGAAGATCGATGAGATCGCAAAACGCAAAACGAAGATTGTGGGTGTAGCAACCGGTTTTAATGAGTTGGATAGAATTACAGGTGGCTTTCAATCAGGGCAATTCATTGTTATTGCAGGGCGTCCAAGTATGGGAAAAACTGCACTCGCACTCAACATAGCTCATCATGCTGCTGTTTTTCAGGATAAAACAGTTGGGATTTTCAGTCTGGAAATGGATAAAGAAACCCTGATCATGCGAATGCTTAGTTCCGGTTCTGATGTTTCTTTGCATTCTATGCTTCATGGATATGGAATGGATAAGGATAAGATCATGAACCTAACACGACACGCCGATAAGATCGCAGAAGCACCTATCTTTATTGATGATCGCGGAAGCAACACCATGAATGATATCCGCTCAAAAGCACGCCGGCTGAAATTCGAAGAGGGACTCGACCTTCTTATCATTGACTATATGCAGCTTTTATTGCCGGTTGCATCAAGGCAATCGCGTCAGCAGGAGATATCCGAGATCTCACGAGCAATAAAAATTCTCGCTAAAGAATTGGAAGTTCCTATCATTACAGTTTCCCAGCTTAGCCGGGCACCAGAAATGCGACAGGATAAGATGCCTGTGCTGGCTGATCTTCGAGAATCCGGCGCCATCGAACAGGATGCCGACATTGTTCTGCTCATTTACCGTGAAGAGTATTATAAGAAAGAAGAAGCAGAAAATCCCGGTATCGCAGTTATCGATGTAGCAAAGAATAGAAATGGTCCTCAAGGAAGGCTGAATCTTAAATTTATTGGACATTATACTCGTTTTGAAAATATTGATAATCAGTCCTTCGCATGATACGTATTATCACATATCCAATTTCCTCAATTGGAAGGATCGTCATCCGAAATGTACGGGATATTGGTAGATATTTCATCTTTTTAGGACTGACCGTTAAAAGTCTCGGCAAAGTAGGGAAGAGGACTCATTTAACCTTTATACAGATGCAGAAGATCGGAGTGGAATCCATTCCTTTGGTCGCAATAACTTCAGCATTTACCGGTATGGTTACTGCAGTACAGGCAACATATCAAACAGGTGGGCTTCTTCCATACCGTTATCTTGGTGCGATGATCACGAAATCTACAATGATCGAGCTTGCACCTGTGCTCACTGCGCTTGTAATGGCAGGAAAGATCGGCGCTTCGCTTGCTGCTGAACTTGGCACAATGCGGGTAACCGATCAGATCGATGCTTTGGAAGTTCTTGCGATAAATCCCTATGACTATCTTGTTGTGCCGCGTATCATAGCAGGTATAATCATGCTCCCTGTGCTCACAATTTTTGCAAATTTATTCGGTATTCTTTCCGGGTATCTTGTCTCTGTTTCATTATATCATGTGACAACTACGGAATTTCTCGTTGGTATAAGATCATTTTTTATTCCTATCGATTTTTGGAGCGGCATAGTAAAAGCATTTGCTTTTGGCATGATAATCACATCCGTGGGCTGTTTTCAGGGTTTTTTTGCGCGTGGCGGTGCGGAAGGAGTGGGAAGAGTAACCACACGTGCAGTTGTGATCTCATCGATTTTAATTTTGGTTACTGATTTTATCGTTGCTGCAGTTATTTTTGGATAATGCCCTTTCAAATCGTTCTTTACGAACCTGAGATACCTTCAAATACGGGCAATATCGGTCGATTATGCGTGGGAACTCACTCGGTACTGCACCTCATCAAACCAATAAAATTTCTGCTGAATGACAAATATCTCAAACGAGCTGGGCTTGATTATTGGGACAAGCTCGAGCTTAACATTCATGAATCTTGGGCAGCTTTTCTTAAGAAATATGAGAAAGCCAACAAGTATTATTTTTCTACAAAGGTAAAAAAACCTTATGTTGAAATATCATTTTGTGAGGGAGATTTCCTTATTTTCGGACCAGAAACACGAGGTTTGCCCGAAACAATCTTGCAAGAGAATTGGGAAAACTCGTACACAATACCAATGACAAAAGATATACGCTCAATAAATTTAAGTAACAGTGCCGCGATCGTGTTGTATGAGGGAATTAGGCAGGTAGGATTGGTTTGATTAACCCAATTAAATCACAGCATATTTGACATGAAATGATCGGGTTTTAAAAACTTTACTCTCGTCGGGGCGTAGCGCAGCCCGGTTAGCGCGCCTGGTTTGGGACCAGGAGGTCGGAAGTTCGAATCTTCTCGCCCCGACCAATTTTTGATGAAGACTCACAAAATTAATAAAATTGACAATGAAGGAATCGGATTGAAAAAATGATTTAAGAAAAAAAATCATATTGTTTCAGCAAGAATACGAATAAGGAATTAATGAAAATAAAGAAGGTTGTTTTAATATTTTCAGGAGTTGAACTAAATAAGACTGACATTCCGAAATTTCGTGGATATCTTTCAAGTAAATATCCAAATTACGACATAATTCATAATCACTTAAAGGATGGTTCATTAAGATATTCATATCCTTTAATACAATTTAAAACAATTGACCATAAACCCGCAATTATTGGCATAAATGATGGGATTGATCTGCTCAAGAAAGTGTTTTTGGAAATTGGTGAAATTAAAATTGGGGAAAAGAATCGCGATATTAATGAAAAATCAATTGCATTGATAGAGGACGAATTCGGAGTTTCATCTGATTTCATAGATTATAAATTTTGTTCACCCTGGATGGCACTGAATCAGGAAAATTATAACAAATACAATCGATTGAATAGATATGATCAATTAGCATTCTTAAAACGTATTTTGCGAGAAAACCTTAAAACAATATCAAAAGGTTTTGGATATACAATTCCTGATATTGACGAGGTGAAGGTTGATGGAAGGTTTATAAGAAAAATCGTTAACTTCAAAAACATAAAAATGCTATGTTTTGCGGGGAGTTTTATTACAAATTTTCATATACCTGAATTCCTTGGAATCGGAAAACAGGTTGCAAGAGGTTTCGGTATGGTGGGGAAATTTCAAGATGCATCGTAATAGCCAGAAGAGAGTTTATGGCGATCATGTGTATTTTATCACATGTAATGTGCAAGGAGTTTATCTCTTTTTTGAGAATGAAATATTATGTGAATTATGGATCAATGAATTACAATTAACAAGGAAAAATACTTGTATGAAACTATTTGCATTTTGTTTAAATTATGACCATTTTCATTTATTGATAAAACCCAATAATTCCGTTGCAAATTATTCAAAGATAATGCAATTTTTAAAACGCCATTTATCACGCAATATCAACATCATTTTGGGTTATAACGTTTATGATACACATAAACATTCCACCGAAGGCGACATTGGCCAATATCGCCTTCGTGTGGTCAATCAACAATTCGATCAAACCATTATAAAATTGCGTGAATCATTTAAACAAAAATATGGTAAAAACCATGATATTCCCAAATTCAAATGGCAGAAATCATTTTATGACCATGTGATCCGAAACAAAAGCGATTTTGATAAGCACATTAAATATACGATGTATAATTATTGCAAACATGAATTACCTGAAGATTGGAAATATACGGGATTGAAGTACAGGGAGATTTTAGATGAGATTGATTAGTGAAAGAAAAGAAATAATGAAGAAGATAATAAAATAGGGAGGTTGAATGATAAATGCGTTTAAAAATATTGGATATTCGATTTTAAAAAAGGATGGTTATTTTGAAGCAGATAATTTAATAGAAAAAAGGAAAATGCTTTTATTTCATCAAAGTTTAATTCCCTTTGAAAAGAAAGATAAAAATGGGAATAAAATTTTAAATGGTAGAGCCATTTGTCTGAATTTTGATTTAGATAAGAAGGAAATCGAATTCAAATTATCAGAAAAGGAACTTATAGAGGATCATAGGGAATATTTCTTTGCTTTTAGATTGGCGGCACCAAAAGATAAAAAGAAATTTTTATCTACAAACAACGTTACAACATTTTATTCAAGTGTTTTTAAAGAAAGCGTTGAATACCATATTGATAAGAAGAAAAAGAAAAAGTCGGAAAAGTGGTTTTCTGAAAATTTATCTGATGAATATCAAGATTTTATGAAGGAAATATTTACACTATTTTATGCAAAGAGTGATAAAAATGTTTTTTTGGATTACAAACATTTAATAGAAGATCAAAGGAATATCTTTCTAGCCATCAAAGAAGAATATCCAAAAAAGAAAATTGATGAATTGTACAATCGTTTTATCAATAAAAAATTCTTTGATTCAGATTCTAAGAACATTTCATGTTTACCCTCAATTTTCATTATTACTTTTAATGGGAAATTGATATTTCACTACAAGAGTGGAAGATATGCAAATGATTATATCAATCTTTGTTATTATGATCTATTGAAAAGGTTTTCTGTTGAAAAGGGGATAGAAAATAAAAAATGTCATATTTGTAAAAAAGAAAACAAAGTCATTCAGGATTTACCTCTATCAATGAAATTCTATGGAACTACTAATTCTCTGAACTTTGAGCAACTTTCCAGTTCAAATGCATACAAATCTTTTGCAGTGTGTGAAGATTGTTTATTTAAGATTCTGACAGGAATGAAATATATTGAAAATAAATTTTCAGAATATTTGTTTGGTTTAAATGCGTATTTGATTCCTATCGAATCTAATGAAAACAGTTTTAACCCAGAACTATATAAAGGAATAACTAAAATTCTAGAAAGCAAAACAAAATATAAAAATGAAATAGAACAAATAAAACATACCTTGCAAAGATCTAATCGGAAAAATCTGAATTTCAACTTGATGTTTTTCTTTCATCCAGCCGGCTCACAACAATTTGATATTTTGAAATTAATTTCTAATATTGAAATGAATACGTTAATTCCAAAACTTGAAATGTTTGATGATATGACAAAAATTTATAAATTAGATGAAATTGGAAATGGAACAAACTTTCTTACTTTAAATAATTTAAGATATTATTTGTTTCCATCACTTCTTTCTCATAAAAATCCCGATCCTAAAGTTTATAGTAAAGATTTGGTAAACTTTTTAGAATCTTTTCTTACTGATAATAAAATTAATTATTTTAGTTTAATCCAAAAATTTCTCGCAATTTTCAAAAAAAGATTAAATCAAAATAAATTGGATAAGTTATCAGCATTTAAAATGAATTTGTTCATTACGATTTTTTTCAAATTAAAATTAATAAAACAAGGAGGTAGTATGGATACCGGTAAATCCATTTCAGAAGTATTAAAGAAAGAATATCAGGAATTCTTCGATGTTCACAGTGATGTTTATAGTAATGATGCTTATAAACAAGGATTGTTTTTATTAGGAACGGTAATATCGAAAATTAAATTCGCTCAAAAGGAAAAAACTTCGAATTTCCTGAAAAAATTAAACTTTGAAGGAATTCCAATTAGAAGAATTCCATCTTTGATCAATCAAGTTAGAGATTATGAGGAAATCTACAGAAAAAAAGTATTCCAGGAAAAAGGTATCTGGGGCAACATTATGGATCGTCTGCAAGGTATTGAAAAATCAGGAATGAAACCCGACGAAGTAGTTTTTTATATTCTGACAGGAATATCTTTTGAAGACTACCTTGGAATGAAATTTAGTTTAGAAAAAAAATTAAATCAAAATAATGAAGGAGAAAAAAAATGATTATTATAAAAAATTCCGAAATTTTATTTTTGTATGATGCAAAAATGACAAATCCAAATGGTGATATGGACAACGAGAACAAGCCAAGAATGGATTATGACACTGATACAAATTTAGTCAGTGATGTTAGATTGAAAAGGTATTTGAGAGATTATTTCGAAACTGCTCTTGAAAAGGAAATCTTTGTAACAGAAAAAGCTGCAAAAGCTGAAGAAAGAGCAAAACAACTTAAAGACGCTAAACTGGAATATACCGATTTAATCGATGTCAGATTATTTGGTGCTGTTTTTGCTGCAACTGGTGCAAATACACATCTCACTGGTCCTGTTCAATTTAATTGGGGATATTCGCTGAATCCAGTCGAAATTAATGAAAGTTCGACTATTACTTCAAGTTTCAGTTCAGGCGAAGGTGTTGGAAAAGACTTTCGTGTGAAATATTCTTTTATTGCTTTTAGCGGTGGCATAAATGCAAATACTTCAGAAACTTCAAAACTAACAGAAGAAGATTTAGCTATTTTTGACAAAGCAATGATCAAGGCAATTCCATTTAATCGGACTCGATCAAAAATTGGACAAACTCCCAGATTATATTTGCGTGTTCAGGCTAATAACAACCAAACGGTTCTCAAAGACTTGCGTGAATTTATTTCTCTCGATTACAAAATAGATAATAAATATGCTGTAAGAACTGTAAATGAATTTTCAATTGATATTTCAAAATTGACTAAATATCTGGAAGATAAACCAATCGAGAAAATTATTTATTGGAAGGACGAAGAATTGGATATTCCATTGTGGAGTAGGTTTCAAGAGAAATTCAATTTAGAATCGTTAAATTTGCAAGCAGGTTGATTTATGAATTCTAAAATAGATAAGATCATAATGTTCAAACTTTCCGGTAAATTCGCTCATTTCCGAAAGTTTTATACAAATGCTTCTTCTCTGTCTTATCTGATCCCACCAAGAACTGTTATTATCGGCTTAATTTCTTCAATCCTGAAAATTCCTCGTGATGAGTATTATGATATTTTCAATGAAGAAAATCTAAAAGTATCTGTCTGCATTCCCAAGAATCTGGAAATCAGAAAACAAACACAATCACTTAATTATCTTCATAATAAATATTTTAATCTAATTGCAAAAGGAACAGGAACAGCACAACATTCTCAATGTAAATTGGAATTATTAATGTTTCCTTTGGATAGAAATATTGAATATATCATTTATATAGGTTGCGATCATCAGAACGAAATCATCAACAAACTTGAAGAAAAGTTAATAGAAAACGATCTTGGGTATGGCGTGTATTTTGGTCAAAGACAGTTTAAAGCAGATGTTGAGTTTATTGATTCATTCAAGAATTCTGATATTAACTTTATTGAGAAATCACAATTTCTTGATTCTGTATGTTCGGAAGATAACTTTATCGATTGTAATTTTTCTTCAGAAATCAATATTCTCGCTGAACAGATGCCAATTCATTTCAAACAAATTAAAAGTGGGAAAAAAGCAGGAAGAGAACCTATAACAATTAAGAAAGTTTTTTTTGAGAAAAAAGGTAGAAGAATGGAAGGTGAATTCAGAAATTGTTATCTTGTAGATGACAAATATATTTCCTTTTATTGAAAGGATTATGAAGTTAATATCACATCCAGAAGAAGGTAAATTAGAAGAGAAATCGCTGTATGAACATTTATATAATGTCGCTGATAACTCTTGTAATGAAATCAAAAAAAATTCATTAAATCTTTCTCTCATAAAGAAAGAAAATTTACAGCGATTATCTTTTCTTATTGGCTTGTTTCACGATTTTGGAAAAGCAACATCTTGGTTTCAAAAATATATTCGAGGATCAGAAAAATCTTCAAAATTCACTGAACACAGTTTGTTTTCTGCAATTATTGGCTATTATGTTGTTTTAAAGGAATTTGACTCAAAATTATGGGCTTATGTTGCTTTTCAGGTTATTTACCGTCATCATCAAAATCTTACATCTTTTGATATTTCAGGAAACATACCAAGTTTTGCACTCATCGATGAGAAACTGAAAAACATTCTTGATAATAGTTTTTCTGAACTGAAACATTTCTATCATAAATTTGGTATTGAACTTGATTTTATTAAAGAAATCAATTTTGAAGATTTTGCTGAATTATTAGAAGAAACTGATGAAATCCTCGACAATTTTGTTGAAGATGAAAATGATAAAATTGAATTATTTTTCATAACCAATTATCTTTTTTCATTACTGATAGATTCCGATAAATTGGATGCAGCAAGATTGGATAACAAATATTTTGATGGTAATTTGAATGAACCTCAAAATGATATTCAGGAATATTTAGAATATTGCAGAGAAGAAGAACCTGAAAAATTTAATCCGAAAATTCCTATCAATAAATTGCGGAATGAATTCTTGAATGAAATTCTCAAGAATAATGATATTTCAATCAAAAATCGTTTTTATTCGATAACTGCTCCAACCGGAATTGGAAAGACTTTCGGATGCTTGGCTTTTGCTAATAAACTGAAAGAACAATTACCTGAAAATACAGGTAGAATAATTTACTGTTTACCATACACATCAATTATAGATCAAAATTATATTGAATTTGAGAAAATTATCAAATTTCATAAAAAAGGAAAATACGAACAACGGCCGAATCGTTATCTTCTGAAACATCATTATTTAACTCCGAAAGAAATTATTAATCGAACGAATTACGAATATAAAAAATTCAAAGATTATCTTGATGATCAGCTTCTGGTGGAATCTTGGCAATCTGCAATGATTGTTACAACTTTTGTTCAATTTTTTCATACGATAATCGGTTATAGAAATCGTTTTCTTAAAAAATTCCACAATATTGTAAATTCTATCGTAATACTCGATGAAGTGCAGAATATTAATCCTGACTATTACAAATTGATTCAGAAAACTTTCAAGGTTTTAGGTGAAAGATTCGGGATATATTTTTTGCTTATCACAGCTACACAACCGGAAATCCTCGAAAAGGAAAATATTATAAATTTGGTCGATTCTGATAAGTTTATGAAATCCGATAGTTTTAATCGAGTTAAACTCCATATAGAGACAAAAGAAACGAAACTTGCAGAGTTTGCCGAAAAATTCTGTAACACTTTCGATAGTGAAAATTGTTTACTGGTTATGAATACAAAGAAATTTGCACGAGAGTTATTTGAAAAAATTGATGAACATTTCCCTGATTACGAAACATATTGTCTTACAACAAACCTAACACCTTACGACCGAAAGATTCAGATTACTAAAATCCGAAAACATCTAAAAGATAATGATAAAATAATTGTCGTTTCTACTCAATTAATTGAAGCAGGTGTCGATTTTAGTTTCAAAAATGTTTATCGTGATTTTGGTCCGCTTGACTCGATTATTCAAGTTGCGGGTCGATGCAATCGTCATAATGAATTTGGAAAAACTGGTGGTGAAATGCATCTGATTAATTTAGGAAATTTTAGAATTTATAAGAAAATTTTATCTCAATATGTTAATGAAATAATCGTTAATGAAAAATATGAGAGCAAAGATTTTTATAATCTTTCTAAAGAATACTTTCAAAAATTTAATTTTCTTTCGGAGAGCAAAAAACTACTTAATGCTCTAAAAGAATTGAATTATGATACAAGCATAAATGACCAAATACCCATTTCAAAATTTTCTTTAATTGAAGATAATGCAAAAAAAACAATTTTCATTTTAAGAACTGAAGATGCTCAAAAAAATATGGAAAATCTTATTTTTCTGAAAAGGAAACTAAAAGAGAAATTATCTAAAGAAGAAAAAGATAAAATTAGAATTGAAATAGAAAAATTAAAACACAATTTATTAGAATTTCAGATCGCAGTTTATGAAAATGAACTTGTAGCGTATAAAGATTTAATCGAGCCACAAGAAGAATTAATTGAAAATAAAAATTTTCCATATCAGTATCTTTCATATGAAGATCAAAAAGAATATGCTTATGATGAAAAACTTGGTTTTCTTAAAGAACCAAAGAAAAAAATCAGTTCAGCTTTGGTGTTATGATAACCAAACCGTATGGAAACGCACAAACGACAATTATACAGATTATGTGTTTTAATTATTTACATGGATATTCGCAAGGAGTTAAAAAACCTTGATATGAAACGAAACCATATGCGAAGAGTTAAAACTCCTCGCTCGAAACAAACGAAGTCTTTCAGACTGATAAATCCGAAGGATTTTCTATGTCTCAAAGATAGGTTTTAACCTATCGGGAAGGAGCAATGAAGCGACATCAAATCAGCAGCGAGTTAAAACTCATCTCTAAAACGATTGGAGTCTTCCAGACTATGAATCCGTCCTGTCGGGGCGTAGCGCAGCGAAGACTGAAGGATTTTGTATGTCTCAAAGATAGGTTTTAACCTATCGGAAAAGAGCAATGAAACGACATCAAATCATCAGCGAGTTAAAAATCATCTCTGAAATGATTAAAGTCTTTCAGACTAATAATCCGAAGGATTTTGTATGTCTCAAAGATAGGTTTTAACCTATCGCAAAAGGAGCAATAAATGTCCGGCAAAACATTCAAATCAATATATTATCACCTGGTATTTCATACAAAACTCAACGAACCCTATCTCGAAGATAAGAAATTTAGAAACCAGGTTTATCATTTCATTAAGAACAAATGCAAAAGGCATCATCTATATCTTCATGAAATTGGCGGAATAGAAAATCATGTTCATTTGTTGATATACATTCCTCCCAAAATGGCAATATCGGAAGCAGTAAAATTAATCAAAGGTTCTTCATCGTATTTTGTAAATAATGAATTGATTGGTGAGGACACATTGTATTGGCAGGAAGGTTATGGAATTTTAACAGTATCACCAAGA
>JAUWPE010000182.1 GCA_030611765.1 Candidatus Cloacimonadota bacterium
CTATTTATTGATACATTCTTTCTCTCAGGATTTTGATCTTTTCATCACTGATATAATCATCATACTCCATCAGCTTATCAATAATGCCATTGGGTGTAAGCTCGATAACCCTGTTACAAACAGATTGAATAAACTCGTGGTCATGAGACGACATAAAAATATTCCCGGGGTACTTCACCAGGTTATTATTAAATGCCTGAATAGACTCCATGTCAAGATGATTAGTAGGTGTATCCAGAATCAGCACATTAGTATTGGCAAGCATCATCTTTGATATCATACAACGCATCTTCTCTCCTCCCGACAGAACATCAACCCTTTTATATATCTCATCGCCTGAAAACAACATCTTTCCCAGGTAACCACGGATAAAAGATTCAAGAGTATCGCTAGAAAACTGACAGAGCCAATCGTATAAATTCAGTTTACTTTTAAAAAACTCTGAATTATCAAGAGGCAGGTATGAATATGTGATTGTCTGGCCCCACTGGAAAGTGCCCGAATCAGGAGTAAGCTGTCCATTTAGAACTTCGAAGAATGCAGTCATTGCCCTGGAGTCTTTCGATAAAAAGATAATCTTATCGCCTCTGCCAGCAGAAAATTCAACATTCTTAAATAAATGCTTACCATCAATACTTACACTCAGGTTGCTTACATCCAATATTTTATCTCCGGCCTTGCGCTCAGGTTTAAAAATAATACCCGGATATTTTCGTGTTGAGGGCTTAATATCTTCAATATTAAGTTTTTCAATCATTTTCTTTCTACTTGTAGTCTGTTTCGACTTAGCCACATTAGCACTGAAGCGTGAGATAAATTCCTGTAATTCCTTACGCTTCTCTTCGGCTTTTTTGTTTTGCATCTGCTGTTGCCGTAAAGCCAGCTGGCTGCTTTCATACCAAAAGCTGTAATTACCGGCAAACATATTTATCTCTCTAAAATCAATATCAATCGTATGAGTACAAATTGCATCCAGAAAATGCCTGTCGTGTGAAACAACCAGAACGGTATTTTCATAATTAGAGAGATAGTTCTCCAGCCATATTACTGTTTCAAGGTCGAGATCGTTTGTAGGCTCATCAAGCAGCAGGTTGTCAGGCTTGCCAAACAGAGCCTGGGCCAGCAGGACTCTCACTTTTTGCTTGCCGCTCATATCTTTCATAATGGTATTATGAAATTCTGCCTTTATTCCCAGATCACTTAGCAGGATTGCTGCATCACTTTCTGCATTCCATCCATTCATATCGGCAAATTCTTCCTCAAGAGCAGCTGATTTTATTCCGTCTTCCTCTGAAAAGTCAGGTTTGGCATATATAGTATTTTTCTTCTGCATTAACTTCCATAATCTTGCATACCCCTTCATTACAGTGTTAAGAACTGTATCATCATCAAAGGAAAAGTGGTCCTGGTTTAATACTGACAGTCTTTCACCTGGTCCAAGTGTAATATGCCCTGATGCAGCATCAATATCTTTTGATATTGCTTTTAGGAAAGTTGATTTGCCTGCACCATTTGCCCCAATCACTCCGTAACAGTTTCCTGCAAGAAATTTCATGTTCACATCCTGGAATAATACTCTCTTTCCAAATTGAATTCTTAAGCCTGCAATAGTAATCATGTAGTTATTTATTTTAATATCCCTTTATCTGAAAAAGGCGACAAATTTAACTATAAAAAAATCATAATATCATAAAATGTTGTACGGTAATGTAGAATATTTCACAATCTGCAAGAAAGCAAATAATGCTCAGACAATTATTATACAAACTAAACTACATCCGTCCGAATGGCTTAACCGGGCAGACATTATAAGCTTATAATTTCACAAAAGTTACAGAGTAATTATTAATGATATTTACCAAGTACTATTGGATGTGCCAGAAGTGGTCTTTATTTAAAAAATTCACAATCCCTATACCCGATCTGATATAATTTTAGAGTTTTAGGACATCAATACGCTTTTCTAATAATCCCTTGAAATCATCTTTTAGGTTTTGATCCAGAAAGGAGATATTTATTAAATCATACCACGATGATATAGCATTTCTTAATTCATTAAGTGTATTATTAATTACAATTGAGTTAAGACTTAATCTTTCTGAACCTAAATAATCAATTAGTATATTCTTAGTAAGATTTTTCTTTTTCCCTTTCAGGGTTAAAGCAGATTCTTCAACATCTTTTCCCAACACAATACTTGTATTAAGAAAGTCATATGCAGGACTTAATTCTATTTTATCATTTTGAGTAATCAATGAATAATTTTTTAGATGCATATCTTCATTTCCGACTAAGAAATTAAATAAGAATCGTTTAAAAAATTTAATTTTTTCCATTTGTGGGAAAGTACAATTATTGTCAATTAACTTAATTAATTTCTCTACAGAATATTCATACTTTGTTTCTCTTTTTTCTTCTGCGAATTGAGCAAAATCTTCTAAAGGTAATTTACTGTTTTTTCCCAGCCTGTCAAATCTTTTAATAAAATACGATAAGGTTCCATCCTTTGAATATATCATACCGTGTATAGGCGTATTTATCCCGCATATTGATGCCAATTTCATTGTCAAATCTTCATTTTCAGGCAATTGTGGATAGATGTGATGCTGTGGTTTTATGATATATTTACCTTTTATATCAACAATTTCTAATTTTGAGTGCTGAATATTTAAAATAGCACTTAGTTTTGGTTGCACACCTTGAATTGACATTTTTGTTGCACGTATAGCAGCTTCATGTCTTTGTTCTTCTGCTGAATATTCAATATCATTAAAATCTGAAAGATTTCGTGAAAGCAATTTTAATCCATTAGCGGAATATTTACTTTCGCTCTCTTCATATGTAACAGGACACCTGCTCATAACATCTCCTCCACACTTACAGCACCTACCAGATCAGCTCCGGTTGCCATTAATTGACT
>JAUWPE010000117.1 GCA_030611765.1 Candidatus Cloacimonadota bacterium
AGCTGATAGTTCAATTAAGGTGAAACTATGACAAATAATGCAGTACTCTTGTATCCAAGCCCCTGCTTGGATACACATAGATTATCAATAAGATGAAAAAGATTACCAAGCTGGGTAGCTGTGTGAAAACACAAAAAAATGAAAAATTGTCATTCTGAGCGTTAGCGAAGAATCTCATAACTGACTTTATGGTGTGAAATTAGAGATTCTTCACGGAGTTTATCCTGAGCGCAGTCGAAGGGTTCAGAATGACAATGAATTTGCATTTTCACACAGGCTGTGGGGCTTGGTAACCAGAATATTATTATGAAGAAGTTAGAATGTAGTTTCATAGGAGTTCAGGAGAGCGACCCAGTGAAATAAAAGAAAGATTTCACGGGTTAAAAATAAAAAAAGAGATTTCATTGGGCAGGCAGGTCAGGAAGCGAAACTGGACTTGAGACGAAAAAAGTTTGCATTCTGAAGTCCAAAAATGCCTGAACTCCAGTCTGCTGAAACCGGACTTGAGACGAAAAAGATTGACGCATTCTGAACTCCACCCACATTCGGCGTGTGAAGTCCAGTCTGCTGAGATTGGAGTATAGATGAAAAATCCGTTTGTTTATGGGGAAGTTTTTTTAAAAAGGAGTTATCATGTTTCAAAAAATTTTATTCTATGATGGAAAAGATTTAAAAGGTTGGAAATCATTTTTAAATGAATTAAGTAAAGATGAACCGACAGGTATTCTCCTGTTCGTTGCTGATGATACGGATTTTGAATATAACAAGATTCAGCCATTACTTAAAAAGTTGAAGGTTGATGTGGTTGGCTGTATTTTCCCTGAAGTGATTTATAATGGAAATTCTTATAAAAAGGGAGTTGTCGGCTGCTCTATCGATGCTTCGATCTCAATCGAGAAAATTAATGACCTGAATGAATTTGAGGGAAATATCTCGCAAAGTTTAATTTCGTCAAAAACAGAAACTGTTATGATATTCTTTGATGGCTGGTCGGATAATACGAGTTTACTTATTGAAACATTGTATGAAATGAGTGGAAGGGAAATGACTTTCATCGGTGGTGGAGCAGGAAGTATGAAAGATATTAAACGTGCTTCGTTATTCACGAGCGAAGAATATTTTGCAGGTGGAGCAATAATTGTAACAATGAAAGAATATATGTCTCTCAGTATAAAACACGGCTGGCAGACTATTCATGGTCCTTCTATTGTAACTGATATCGATAAACGAATCATGAAATCTGTTAATTGGAATTCTGCTTTGGAATATTATAAAGATGTTGTTGAAAAGGATTCTGGGAAAAAAATTACAGAAGAAAATTTCTTCTCGATTGCAAAAACTTATCCTCTTGGAATGCTAAAGTATGATAACGAGATAATTCCCCGCTGCTCTCTCGCAATCCATGATGGGAACAGTATTTTTCTGGGAGCAAATATCCCAAAAAATTCCATGCTGATGATAATGAAAGGATATCCTGATAAAATAATTTCTGCTTACGGAAATGCAGCAAAAGAAGCTAAAAATTCATTTAAAAACAAAAAGAAAAAAACTCCAAGCAAAGCATTTATTGTGGATTGTGTAAGCAATGCAATTTTCCTGGAATATCAATATAAAGAAGCGTTGACGCTTATCCTGAATGAAATTGATGATAAATCAACCTTGTTTGGCTTCTTAAGTCTTGGTGAAGTAGCTTCGACAGGTGATAAATTTATCGAATTATACAATAATACAGTTGTAATTGGAATGGGGGAGTAAATTATGAATAAACCTTATAATTCTTTTATTCAAAACCTTAGTATTTCTTATGAATGTTCTCTTGCTATCGGAAACAGTCTGAACCTTGAGGAAATGCTACATGAAGTCATTCACACTATCGTTCATAAAACAAATGCTCACAGGGGAACAATCTGGCTTTGTAAAGGGAAAGACAAAAATGAAATACGAATTGGTGCGAGAGCAGGTTCATTATTAACAGAAGCAGAGATTAAAAAAAGAGTCGGTTCTTTTAAATCTATTTTTGAAAAAATATGGAAAAACAAACGACCAGTAATAAAAAACAGAGGCGATAAGGATTTTTTTCAATACTGCTTTAAAATAACAGGTAAAGAACAGTCTGTATTAATTGTTCCTGTAAAAAATGTTGCAATAATTAAACTGGTTTATACAAATAGGGAAATTGTTAATGAAACTTTAGCCAATATACTTCTCAGTCTCTCAGAAAAGTTAGGTCTTGCAATAAAGGCTTGTCTGTCTCATGAAAATATTAAAATAGAGATACAGGTTAGACAAGAGACAGAGAAGTTTTTAAAAGATTCTGAGCAAAAATACCGCACAACAATCGATTATATTGGCAAGGCTGTTCATGTTGTTGATAAGAATTTAAATATCGTTCTTTTTAATAAAACCTTCAAGCAATGGAACAAAGAATTGGGTTTAGAGACAGAGAATTTAATTGGTAGAAATATTTTTGATATCTTTCCTTTCTTGTCGGATACAGTTCACGATGAATATCAAAAAGTTTTTAAAACAGCAAAAGTGCTGATAAGTGTTGAAACAAATGAATTTGCTGGAAAAGCAATTACCACGGAAACCAGAAAGATACCTATTTTAGAGAATAACAAAGTAGTTCGGGTTGTTACTGTTGTAGATGACATCACCGAGCAGAAGAAAGCAGAAGATGTGCTGAAGAAAAGAGAACAGTTCTTTTCAGGTACTTTGAATGACATGCTCACTTTTGTCGCCGTACTGGAGCCTGATGGAAAGGTTATATTTGTAAACAATACACCTCTGGATGCTGCCGGCATCAAACTGGAAGATGTGATAGGAAAGAGGCTCTATGATGCCTACTGGTTCAGATATTCCGAGAAAGCGAAACAAACAATTAAGGGAGATATAACGGCTTGTGTTTCAGGGAAAACATTGATCCGCGAGATTGAACTCCAGGTGGCTGGTGGAGAGTTGATATGGATCGAATTCAGTCTGCACCCGATTTATAATGAAGAAGGAAAAGTTAAATATCTGGTGCCTGAGGGACGAGACATCACCGGGCGTAAACGTGCAGAGAATGAATTAAAGGAAAGTGAGAAAAAATACCATACATTCTTTAAAACATCAAGAGACTGTGTTTTTATTACTTCCAAAGATGGTAGATTTATAGACATAAATGATGCTGGTGTAAAATTTTTTGGCTATGAAAACAAAGATGATTTGATGAGGCATAAAGTGCCGGAAATATATGAAAATCCGGAGGAAAGGAAAGGACATACCCAACTAATTGAGCAACAAGGATTTTCAAAAGATTTTGCTATCAATTTACGAAAAAGAGATGGCAGTATTATCAACTCCCTTGTCACAACGGCTGTAAAAAAAGATGTAAACGGGAATGTAATAGGTTATCAGGGAACAATCCGTGACATCACCGAGCGTAAGAAAGCAGAAGATGAACTAAAGAAAAAAACAGAACGAATTATTTCCGACAAAGAGAAAATTGAAAAACTATATAAAGACTCAGAAGGCTCCAGAAAATCATTGCTCAGCATTCTTGAAGATGTTGCAGAAAAAGAAAAAGC
Source organism: Candidatus Cloacimonadota bacterium (assembly GCA_030611765.1). GTDB lineage: Bacteria > Cloacimonadota > Cloacimonadia > JGIOTU-2 > JGIOTU-2 > Celaenobacter. The sequence goes on from JAUWPE010000117.1 coordinate 3,570, forward strand.
ATTACGAGAATCTGAGGAAAGATTTCAAGATGTCGTAACCAATACCGGAGATTGGATTTGGGAGATCGATGAGAAGGGATGCTTTACATATTGCAGCCCTATCGTAAAGCAAGTTCTTGGTTATGAGTATAAGGAAATGATAGGGAAATATTTCTATGAGTTCTCTTCTCCTGATGATCGTGAGCAATTGGGAAAAACTGCATTTAAACGCTCTAAAAAGAAAGAAAAAATTAAAAACATGGTAAGTCAAAATATCCATAAAGATGGGCATACAGTTTTTCTTGAAACAAATGCTGTTCCCCTATTTGATGATAAAGGAAATCTGCTGAGAGGATACAGAGGAGTTACTAGGGATATCACCGAGCGCAAGCAGGCGGAGGAAGCACTTCGTCAGAGCGAGGAGAACTTTAAAAACATATTTCAGTCCGTTCCAGAATCACTGCTTGCTGTGAATAAGCAAATTAAAGTCTTGAAATCTAATAATGCTTTTGCAAAACTCATTATAAAATATGCTCCTGAGCTAAACATGTCGGAAGATGAACTAAAACAAATAATACTTTCTGAATTACGAAAACAATCAAGAAAAACAAAACACGGTATTATCGAAATTAGTGCGGTTGCTGGAAGAAAGAGCTTATGAAAAATAATGTGATCAGCCGGATGATTCTGGCAAACATTTTGGAAATGAACATTAATAAATATCTAAAGTATGTGGATAAGTTCATTAACAAAACATCGAAAGCTCCTTTTTATAGAGTTCATTATATTGATGATAGAATTTCAAAAAATATGCATAGAGGAATAACCGGAATAGTGAAAAGAGAAAAAGACGGTTTCAAATTTTATTCATCTGAATACTTAAAACTGGATTTTGAATTATTAGAAGAACCCGACGATATACGGTGGAAACATTCAATGAATTGGATCAAAACTAAAAATCTTTTTATACATCATATTATGAATAATATGTTAGAACTGCAAAGAGACTTCTTTGAGACTAATGATCGAAAAAAAATGATTCCTATTTCTTTGAAGGAATTTGTAGAAAAATATCAATTCCCTTATTTAGATATTAGTCGTTTAAGCCGCTTAATTAATAGCACCTTTATATCTTTTAACAATTCTAAATATTTTCTAAAGGATATTTTCTGTAATAAAAGAAAGATTTATACAAGTATTGTTGAACATATTATCTCTCAACAATCATGCGGAATGCGAGATAATGAAATTCAGGAAATTCTTAGAAAGAATTATAATATATTTCTTACTGTTAGAACAATTTGCAATTACAGAAGGTCGATTAACATTCCAGCTTACAATAAAATTAATTTAACTAATCCATACAGAAAACAATTTTCCCGAATCTTGCCGTTGCATAAAAAGAACTTACATATTATTCCTGATAAAGCCGGTGTATATGAAATATCTGTGATCAATCATATAAAGTATCCAAAATTTACTTCGGAAGTGATATATTACGGTCGTTCCAACAATCTATTAATTAGAATTCGAAATTATCTTTGTACGAATATTAAGAATTTTACGATAAAACACTACCGAAATTCTCAGGGTATCTTTTTGAGATATTTCGCAACTCCCGAATATGTTTATGTGGAAAAAGAATTATTAGAAAGTTTTATTTCTCAATTTGGTTCGTTACCTATTGCAAACAAACTTAAAATGTAGTAAAAAAATGAAAAAAGAGGAGATAAGCGATGAGCATTGTTGAAAGAAGACAAAAAATTATATTAGAATTTGACTTTGCTGGAAAGATTTTTGCAGAAGAAGAAGAAGAAGAAGAAGAAGAAGAAGAAGCTCTAGTGGTTTCATTGAAGGATATCACCGAGCGCAAGCAGGCGGAGAACACTCAAAGAGCATTATATAACATTTCCAATGCTCTGAATACAACCGATAAAATGCGCGACTTTTACAGCAAAATAAGAGAATACCTGGGAAATGTGATTGATACCACAAATTTTTATGTTGCCTTATATGATGAAAAAACCGATTATATCTCTCTTCCTTTTGATGTTGATGAAAAAGATGATTTTGAAACTTTCACAGCTGGTAGGACGCTAACTTCTCTGGTCATAAAAACAGGTAACCCATTATTTGCTGATAGACAATTACAAGATGAATTAGCCAAACAAGGCAAAATTGAAATCATCGGAACTCGTTCCGAGATCTGGCTCGGTGTTCCTCTAAAAGTTGAAAACAAAATAATCGGTGTTATAGTAGTTCAAAGCTATGATGATCCCAATCTTTATACAGAGAAAGATATTGATATTTTAACTTTTATTTCGGAAGAAATTGCTCTTGCCATCAAACATAAACAGGCGGAAGAACAGTTGAAGAGAGATCTGAAAGAAAAAGAATTATTATTGCGTGAAATACATCACAGGGTGAAGAATAATTTGCAGGTAATATCAAGCCTCCTTCAGCTCCAGGAAAACGAAATAACGACAAAAGAAGATGCATTAAAAGGATTTGCTGCAAGCCAGGATAGAATACTTGCAATGGCAAAAGCTTATGAATTATTATTAGGTTCGGAGTATATGTCAGAAGTGAGTGTTGGGAAATATATTGAATCACTTGCTGAGCAGCTAAAATACAATTATGATATTCATCATAAAGTAAAGATCAGCTATTCTTTGAATGAGCTCACAATGGGTATTGAAATATTAGATAGACTGGGACTGGTATTGAATGAGATCATAACAAATGCAATAAAATATGCTTTTGAAGGAAGAGAAGTGGGGAACATTCATATTGAATTAAAAGAGACAGAGAAACATGTTGTAATAAAAATTTCTGATGATGGGATCGGAATGCCGGAAAATATAGACA
>JAUWPE010000104.1 GCA_030611765.1 Candidatus Cloacimonadota bacterium
GAATGCCAAAAAGAGTTTCAATAACAACGCATTCCCAATCAGGGGATTGGGAATCCATGAAATTTCGATCAAAAGTTAAAATTTTTATTTCGTTATTTTCGTGTATTTTGTGGTTCATCATGCTTTTCATCTCATTCCTAAAGCCCACAATCTCTATCTCGTTCCTAAAGCACACACCCTTTATCTCGTTCCCAAAGCCCTCTTTGGGAATGCCAAAAGGAGTTCCAATAACAACGCATTCCCAATCAGGGGATTGGGAATGAGAATCCATGAAATTTCGATCAAAAGTTAAAATTTTTATTTCGTTATTTTCGTGTATTTCGTGGTTCATTATTGCCTTAAGGATAAATTCTGTAAAGCATTCTTGGAAAGGGAATTGTTTCCCGAATATAACGCACTCCGGATATCCAGCCAATAAGGCGTTCCAGTCCCACACCAAAACCGCTGTGTGGAACAGATCCGTATCTTCTCAAATCCAGATACCATTGATAATCATTAATGGGAATTTCATCTTCTTCCATTCTCTTCTTGAGAATTTTATAATCATTTTCTCTCTGCGATCCGCCTATGATCTCTCCAAATCCTTCCGGTGCGATAAGGTCTGACCCCAGAGAAATTTCAGGATCATTCGGATCTACTTTCATGTAAAATGGCTTGATATGCTTTGGCCATTTTTCGACAAAGATCGGCACATCCGAACCCTCAACAAGAGCTTCTTCTTCCGGAGCGCCCATGTCATCACCATAATGAATATCAATACCTTTTTGTTGAAGAATTTCGATCATTTGTTTATATGTAATGATCTTAAAAACGGCATCTGCTTTACGCAGAGCTTCAATATCGCGCTCCAGCGTTTGCAGGTCTGTAAGATTGTGTTTCAACACAGATTTGATGACGAATCTTATCAATTTTTCCTGGATATTCATATTTTCTTTGTGCTCAACATAAGCAGCTTCAGCGTCCATCATCCAAAATTCGGTAAGATGTTTGCGAGTTTTTGATTTTTCTGCGCGGAATACCGGACCGAAATCATAGACTCGTCCCAGACTCATGATCCCTGCTTCCAGATAAAGCTGTCCCGATTGAGAAAGATATGCCTTACCCTGATCGAAGTAGGGAACTTCAAAAAGCGTTGTTGTTCCCTCGCAGGCATTAGGTGTAAGAATCGGCGAATCAAATCTAAAGAAGCCGTTCTTATTCAAAAATTCACAGATCGCAAAATATACAGTATGACGGATCTTCATGAGTGCATTCTGCTTGCTGGAACGCAGCCAGAGATGTCTGTTTGAAAGCAGAAAATCAACGCCGTGTTCTTTTTTGCCGATAGGGTAGTCTTCAGAAATGTGGATTATTTTTATACCTGTCATTTGAAGTTCATATTGATTCTCAAAATTGGGATGCTTCTTTGGAATGCCGGTAATGATCACTGAAGATTCAAGTGTGAGGGCTTTCACCTTTTCGAAATTCTTGTCACCAAGTTCCGGTTTCCATGCAACTGCCTGCAACTCGCCCGTGCCGTCACGAAAGATGACAAAACGCAGTTTGCTGCTGGCTTTTCTATAATTTCTGACCCAACCCTGAAGAGTAACTTCTTTTCCGATATATTTCGAAAGATCTTTTACAAATATTTTCTTTGCCATAACTACATCAAATCCAAACTCTTTCTATTTTGTTCAATATCTTCTATGATTTTTTGAGCAACACGCAGTGCTTCGCAGCCATCTTGAGCATTTACAATGGGGCGCGTATTGGTCTTTATCGAATTTACGAAGCTTTCAATCTCAGCTTTAAGTGGTTCTTTTTCTATAATAGGAAGCTCTTCGGTTCTAAAAAGCTCAAAAATGTTCGCATCGCGTTTTCCAGACATGACATCCTTCATGATCTCATCGACTTTAGGGTTCTTTTGCACGATTCTCACTTTCTTATCCTGATAGTCGAGTGAGATGTACATATCTTTTTGAAAGAAGCGTATCTTTCGTTCACGTTTAAGAGAAATTCTGCTGGAAGTAATATTTGCCAGCGCTCCGTTCTCAAATTCGATCTTTGCATTTGCTATATCAATGTCATTGGTGAGGATCGGCACGCCCACTGCATTTATTTCTTTTACTTTGCTTTGCACGAGGGAGAGTATTATATCAATGTCATGGATCATAATATCATATACGACCGGCACATCGCTACCGCGTGGAGTAAATGGGGCAAGGCGGTTAGCTTCTATGAAAATGGGACGAAGCAGAATAGATGATAACGCCACAATTGCCGGATTGAAGCGTTCGATGTGCCCAACCTGGAATTTTACTCCTTTTTTCTCAACAAGTTCAACGATCTTTCTGGCATCGTCAAGTGTGCTGCAGATTGGCTTTTCTACGAGCACATGCTTTCCGTGCTCTACACAGTATTTGGAATATTCATAATGTGACTGTGTGGGGGAAGCGATGCTTAAAAGATCCGAATTGAGAAGCAGATCGTCGAGATTGTCATACACCTGACAGCCATTTTTTTCTGCAATTTCATGTGCCCTGTCTTTATCTGTATCAAAAACACCAATAGATTCGATGTCCTGCATTTCACTATAAATCCTTGCATGATGCTGTCCGAGATGACCCACACCGATAACGCCAGCTCTCATTTGACATCCTTTGTTTTTGTATTCTGCGTTTTTTTATAAGCCCATAAACCCAAAAGGAAAATAATGGAAAAAAGTAAGAAATAAAAAACGGGAAGGATAGTAAAAAATATATCTGCCATTATATCTCCAAATTAATTTATAAACTTATTGAGATAAATGAATAGAAGGCAATTTGCTGTCAATTATTTTGCTTATGTGGTTGTATATTCTCGGAGAATTATAATGTAGTATAACCTAACTCTGAAAAACAGAAACCAAAAAAGAATTTACCATCCGTCTCCGTTGCACTGCGCCGTGACAGGCCAGTCTTCGTTTCACTACGCCCTGCCAGGCAGAGAAAACCGAGAAAATCTCCTCTTGAGAGGAGTCCCCGATTTATCGGGGGAGGTGTGTTTCATTTTTTAAGTGCCTAAGAGAAGAAAGTTATGTAAAAGATAAGTATGTCAAACAAGCGTATTGTTATTTATCTATTAATTTTAATCCATTTTAAATTATAGAATAAGCTTATATTATGCTTCTAAGTAACTTTTCAGGTTTTTAATCATCTTTTGTAAAATTTTTTTAAATATTGATTAGAATACCGTTAAACGATACTTCTTATAATTTATTATTTACCAATCATATTTAATTTTAGCACATGAACATCTTATTTTTTTATTTACAGAATCATAATATCTAGTTGAAATACATTTCCTGCATGAATTACAATAAAATAAGCTTTCAAGTTCGACAACATCTGCCCAAAATGCCTTACAATCACCAATAGATGATTCAAATGAACTATCGTGAGATCCCTTATTACCAATAAAAATTGAATTTAAAATTCTATCAATAACAGTAGTATCCAATAAACAATCAGTATGTTTTTTTATTTTACTTTTAAGAGCTGTAAGCATTTCATATGACATTCTGTTTTCATTTTTATCATTAAAGAGAAATCGCACAAGTACAGAAAGATTAAAGGCAATATTCTTAAGTAGTCCTTCCAAATATTTTCTGATGTTGTTGCCTAATCCTTTTATATCATTTTTTAAGATTTGATTTTCGATTTGTATCTTAAGAGAAGGTAATGGTACATCAATCGATGGACCTGACTTATCTTCCCATTTAAATGTATTAATAAGCCATTTCCCCTTTACTACTTTAGATACATAGTCAAACCAATCTTTATCATGAGTTAACAAAATAATTTGAAAATCTGAAAATTTTTCAAGTAATATTTGAGCAAAACGGAGCCTATGGTTAGTATCATAACTTGAAATAACATCATCTAAGATAAAGAATTTATTATTCTGATTTAAAGCTCTTACAGATGTCAAAAAGAAAGCTATACCTAAACAATTCAAATGTGATTCACTTAAATATTTGTTTGGAGGTGTTTCTTCATTATCGAAAAATTTAAATTGAATGGTTATACCTAAAAATTCATCATTCTTTTTAATAGGAACAAGATTAATATCTTCAATATGTTCGCCGGGATTCATAAAAACATACAAATCGTTAATATCTTTGGATAGGTGATTTAGGAAAGCAGTAAAACCTTCTTCCATCTTTTTAGTAAATACTGTATTAATTTTATTTAATGTATATTGTTGCTTTTCAAGCAATTCTTTTGCTTTTTTTAATCTTTTTATATCCAGATAAGCATTTTTCGATAATGCTATTTTGCTATGTATATCAAACTTTTCATCGCCTTTTCTACTTTCTTTCAATTTGCTTATTTTGTCCACTGAAAAGGCTTCAACTTCCTGTAAGACATTTTTATCAATCAGTAATTCATCCGTTTTTTTGATTTCATTACCTGTTAATACATCAATTTTGGTTTCCGCTTTGTAAAAATCTAATCCTTTTGCTGTTTTAGAAAGGAAAGACTTTATTTTCGTATTATCTTCTGTTTCTATTTTAGAATCTGTTAAGATATTTGATATAATATTTTCTGCTTTTGCTATTTCGGATTGAAGAGCAGATTTTACATCATCAAGATTTGTTTTCTCCTCTTTATATTTTTGTAATTCTTCTAGACGATCCTGCAATTCCTTTAATAATTCTATCTTACTCTTTGGTTGTAAACATAATGGACAAATTTCATCTTTAATAATTTCTTCCTTTAATATTTTGACGCCTTCAGAAAGAAGAGATTCCAGTTTGATTTTATTAAGCTTTTCAATATCTGAAATGATATTCTGGTATTGTGTATAATAATTTTTATAATGAATTTCAATGTTCTCTATATCAGGCAATAGCTGATTTGCGGAACTTTTAACTTTTTCTAAAAACATTTGTTGTTCCACAATCTGCGTATCTTCAGGCTTTCTTATTAATTCAAGAATACCGTCCAGATCATTAAAATTTGTAGCTTTTCTACCAATCTGAATTGGTGCGAGTAAATTGTTTACGGTATCAATATATTGCACATCTGATACAACATTTTGCCCTAACTGCGTTATTAATTGCTCTTGTTGATAGCTAATTTGTGAATCAAAATTAGAGTTTTTTATTTCCCTTTTTAATGCCGATAATGACTTCCGTAAAGCATCTCTTGTTTTAATTACTTCAGAAAAGCCGATGATTCCTGATAGTTCAGTTAGCTTTTCGCTTTTAGTTGCTAATATAAAGCTTACCAAATCCCTATATCTTAAAATAATTTGCTCTTTTTTAGATTCATCTAAGAAGGATAAAAATTCATTTGAGTTATTAGTCTGGCTTGTTGTAAATTTAGAATCTGTTTGAGAAATTATTTTAGAAGAATTCAGTTTAGAATCAGAATATTCTATTGAGATAAATCCATCTTCTGAGTCTGAAATGTGAATGTTTCTTAAACCTTCTAATCCTTTTCTGCCGATCTCTTCACTGGTTAAATGGTCGATTTTGTCATAATAAAACCACTCCAGAGCATCGGTTACACTGCTTTTACCAGATCCGTTTTCACCATATAATAAAATTGATTTTTTATTCAAAGGGAAAACAATCTCTTCCTTAATACCTCTCAGCCCATTTATTTTAATGTTTTCAATCTTAATCATTATCAGATTTCTCCCGTAATTCCAATAAGGCATTGGCTAAATTTTTTTCACTAAGTTTTCCTTCTTCATATAAATCAATAATGGTATTAACAACATTTTCATCTATTTCCGGACGGCCTTTTATTTCCTGAAAAAATTCATCCAATATCTGTTTTCCGCTTTTTATTTCATCGTTCATATTATTTCCTTTTATTCAAAATATTGCCATTCTATATTTATTTTAAGATTAAGCTTGCTTTTAAGAATTTCAGAACCTGTTTTGTTATTGCAAATGGGATAAACGCCATAATTTTTTACAAAATCAAGTATGAAATAACTTTCTAAATCTTCTACGCGATAAGACCACAGGTTTTTCAGCATCTCATAATTGATATAGGTGAAATACAACAGTTCTGTTTTTTTATAATTGGTAATCCCCTTATTCCCTGATTTTCCGTCATAATGATCTGAGAGCCTTTTACCAATACTGTTGGTTTTCTTTTCGCTCATCCCGATATAAAGCAGTTTTGATTTCTTGAAAGGGTAACTAATATCAGTCTTTTTTGAAAAAATAAAATATAGACCTCTTATACCCATAAGTGGTTGGATAAAGCGGGGCTCAAATTCTTTTGCATCATCGAAAAAGATTTTTATTGTTTTCATATTACATTTTCTTGATTTATAATAATAGATCTAATCACAAATCTAAATTCGGTTATGTTGGCAAACAGTAAATTATTCAAAATACAGTAAACGAATTATTTAGATGTTGAAATCATTTTATTTCCACAACTTAACAAGTAATCATAAGATATTATTTGAATATGGTTTAAATTTGAATTTAACATTCTCAATGCTTCGAGTTGCCCTTTATTAAATTTGTTTGTTCTTCCTGCAATAATTTTTATTCTTGGTCTTAATATTTTTACATCATATTCTTTTTCTAAAGGAAGTTTATAGTCATCCATTTTTTGCAAATAGTATAAACATTGTCCTATAACTTTCGATAAATCTGGTGATGGATAATAACTTTTATGGCTCTTGTCATAATTGAAAAGTTCATATTTGAGTTTTGGTCGTTTCAGTTCAATTAAATCCAAAAAACCATCTAATGAAAGCATCAATATATCACCTTCACTGAATAAAGCTATTTTTCTAGCATCATCGCACTTTTTTATATATTCAATACCAAATAACCATTTATCATTTTTTCTAATCCATTTTTCAAATATTTTTTCCGGTTGACCGGCCATGTACGGCTTCAAATCTTCGTGCTTTTTTATTTCTTTAACTCATCTTTAACACTTTGAATTCTTAACTATCTGTACAATAGGGGGATACGGTCTGCAATAATTTTCTTGGCACTACGTTTTTAGATTTATTGAGTAATATCACAGTTCTGTAATCGATGGTGGTATGGCTACTCCAAC
>JAUWPE010000059.1 GCA_030611765.1 Candidatus Cloacimonadota bacterium
GAACAGTGTTAGTAATCATAAAATCTGCTGCAAAATAAGCGCCTGGGCCTAATGCATACAATGTAGTTGGACCTAGTGGAATAGTGTTTGTTATAGTATTAAATGTAGCAGAAAAACTATGGGGAGAAGTTACACCACAGCTACTAGCAGTCCAGCTATGAGCGCCACCATCCCATAAATAAACTGTTTGTAATGAAGTAAGAGTTTGTGTAACAGGAACAGTGCCATAAACATGTGTATCCGTGCAAACTAAGGGAAGATTGTTTGGGGAAAGAAATGTAGCTGTAATAGGATCCGTTTTTGTACCTCTTTGTATGTGTGAGCCAATAATACTAACCCCAAGTCTGTCTTGCTGTTCTCCGACATTGGGATTTCCCAAACAAATTTGAGAAATAAGTATTAGGATTAATACACCAAATAACGTTTTTTTCATAAGAATTTCTCCTTTTTTTTCAGTTATTTAATTGATTTTTAATGTTCTTAATTTTCATAGATATTATCCTTTGATATCTTACTAATAAAAACTGCATAATACAGGCTTATAATGTATAAGATTACCAAAATCATTTTTCGTTTTTTTTTCATAATCTTGTCAAGAACTTTTTCTCATTCATGCATCTTCTTAAACTTGCTCTCAATTTTTTTCTTATATATGAAGTATTTTGGATTATTAGTTTCTGAGCTACAACGTTCTATCACTTCATATGCTTTTTGGTAATCTTGTATATTATAATATACGGCACTAAGATTGATAAGCGCTTCTTCGAATTTTGGTGAAATCTGTAGAACTTTATTATAATATTTTATCGCTTCCTGGTGTTTTCCCAATATTTCATAGCAGGATGCAAGATTATTTATTATGTAGATATGATGGGGATGTTTTGAATAAGCTTCATTAAAATCTTTAAAAGCCAGTTCAATTTGGTTAAGTTCATAATAGGCAATTCCTCTATGCCAAAGAACCGGAATACCCGTTGGAGACATATTGTAAAACCTTGGATCAATTTCCGAAATTGCTATAATTTGTGTTTTCAGATCCATTACCCGCCTTGCCTGTAAGGCAAAAAAGAGATGGGCTTCTGATTTCAGGCGATGATATCCAAACCATAGTATGATAGATAAAAGACATAAATTTATAATTATTATACCAATCGAATAAAAATGTTTAACCGGCTTTTTGGCAGGAAAATATTTGTTATAAATAACGGTAACTATTGAAACTATGAAGATGAATATAATCGAATGAAAAATTCTTTCTTTGGGAAAACTGAATGATGAAATAACCATATAACCAATAAATCCAAAAAGTAAAAAAAACAAAAGTAATTTATCATCTCTATTTGTGCTTTTTGACATGATTTTCAAAATATAGTAAATTATTAGAATAAATATTGATAAGTAGAATATAAATCCAAATATACCTATCTCAGATAGAACCCAGAAAAAGTCATTATGTGGCCTGATATACTGGTAAGCACCATGCTCTGTTTTCATTCCGGATACCCCATATTTGGGAAGCATTATTTTCCAATTTCCTATCCCAACCCCCAAAAGGGGAAATTCTTTTATCATTGGGATTGTTTTCTCCCATGCTTTCAGACGTACATCAACTAAGCTTCCAGTTGCAGTAATATCCTTTCTACTCATATGAGAACTTATCATGGGTTTGGGCAATACGAATGCGCTAACTATTGCTATAATAATGAATAAGCTCAACAGTATAAACTTTTTTGAAAATAAAGCTTGTCTATAGAATAATTTGTTTTTAGAAAAAAAGATTATAAACAATAAAGAGAAAAACGAAATAATAATAGCCAACCAAACTGACCTGGCTTTTATAATAGTTATGATAAAAAATGAAAACCAGATCGAGATAAGGCATAGGATTATCCATTTTTTTGAAAATGTTGAAAATCCATAAAACACAAAAGGTAATGTCAGGAAAAGGATGGATGAAAAAAGATTTCTATTGGTAAAAGTTGAATAAACTACATCAACACCGGGAATGAAATAACAACCATTAAAAAAATATTGTATTAATCCAATGCTTGCCAAGATGATAGAACTGATAATTATTGTTTTACATGCGATTTTTATGTTATTCTCATTATAATTTAAAATTAAAACCGCAGAAATAAACAGGATAAAAAACAAAACAACTTTTGACAGATCAAAAAAACCCTCTGTAATATTTATCGCGTTTATTAGAGAAAGAGCGGAAAAAATGATGTATCCTAAAAAAGATATAAAGATGATTTGCCTTAAAATATAAAATTTTTCTTTATAAACTTTCGACCTGGCAAGTAGAATTATATTCACAAAAAGTAAAATAACTGTTAGAAATAAAATTCTTATGGTCATTACCGGATCGATCGTTTTGGTTAAGTACAATAACGGCAAAATAATAATTACGGAAATTGTTAAAAATAACAATTCAAACTTGTTTGTTTTAACTTTGTTCATTTTTATGGATTATCATTTCTCGAGTCCATTCTAAAAAGATAAATTTCAAATAGCGAGAAACCGTTGAAACGGTTAATGCATTTTTTTATTAACCGCCACCGTAAGTTGGTGGTTAACAGGAAGATAGCTAATTGTAACCGACTCATCGGTTTCCAAATATTTGATGCTTTTTCTAACATATTTCTATTAACACACTTTTTAGAGTAAACTCATTTCCTATTTTAATTTATTAATTTTAAAAACCAATATAAATTATTTCATGTAAAATTGGGCTCCCTGATTCTCTATCAATACATGCACAAAATCGGTGCGGCGATTTTATTAAAATGTTGCATAAGATTTTCAAGATAAATCTCTTAATTTACCATTATCACAAATGTGGAAACTAATTACATCAACTAATTCGTATATAAATATCTCTTTATCTTTTTAGTGGGCGTCTTTTCAAATGGTTCGGTTTGCTCGATCATTCTAAAAATTCTGGAGAATGATGACATTTTACTGTTCACGTTATTTCTTAATTCTTCAAGCATTTCTTCGATCCGTTTTGCGATCTGTGTTTCTGTCATTTTTTTATGCTTAAATTCTTTATCCGATTCTTCATAATTGAGATGAACACGTGCAACAATCTGTCTGTTTTCTTGAAAAATTAGAGATTCGAGCACATTGTCATATTGGTTCAATTGTGATTCTATTTCCTCAGGATAGATATTCTCGCCACTCGGTCCGACTATCACATTTTTTAATCTTCCAATTATATATAGGTAGCCATCTTTGTCCATATAGCCAAGATCGCCGGTTTTCAGCCATCCGTCCTCGGAAAACACCTCTTTTGTTCTTTCGGGATCTTTATAATAACCTTTCATCACATTTGCACCCTTTACCCAGATCTCACCTTCGCCTGTTTTTTCATCAGGATTATTGATTATTACATCTACATCGGGAATAACTATGCCTGTAGATCGGAATCTGGTATTGTGTGCTCCACTACCTGCAATCAGAGGCGAGGTTTCTGTCAAACCGTATCCGATCGCATAGGGGAATTTCCCCTCTCTTAAAAATTTTTCAACATCGCCTATCAAACCAGCACCGCCGATGCCGAAGAATTTCATCTCTCCTCCAAAGAACTTCATCACTTTCTTCGCTGCGACCCTATGAAGTTTTTTCCTCACTGCAGGCACTTTCATTAATTGTCTGATCAGTCCACTTTTGGATAATTGAGGAGCAATCCGGACTTTATATATTTTCTCTATGACCAGAGGGACAGTCATCATCATTGTAGGTTTTATTTTTTGTAATACCGGAAGTAACACGCGTGCAACGGGTGGTTTATCAATATAATATATGGAGGCGCCGCGTATAACGGGAATTAGAAAGCCGATCGTGAATTCATAGGAATGGGAAAGTGGAAGGATCGAGAGCAATCTGTCATCTTCTGTAACTTTTTGAATTTGCAGTGTCGCTTCGGCATCAAAAATGAAATTCTTGTGTGTGAGCTCAACGCCCTTGGAATGACCGGTTGTGCCAGATGTATAAATAATAGATGCAATATCGTCTTCTTTGAGATAACTCTGGGTAGGATATAGAAGTTTCATTGCGGAATCTCTTAGCTTTGCAAATTCGACCTCTCCTTCCTTTATTATCTCTTTGAGTTTATCCGTTGTTGTGTTTGGGGGAATAATACTGAAATCATCAATATGAAATATCGTGCTCAAACTCTCCAACTCCACATCTTCCAGTTTGTTATACTGGTCCTGGGAGATGAAGATCGCCTTTGCCTCGGAATGCCTGAGAATATGACGAATTTCATTTGCATGGAAATCCGGAAGGATTGGAACAGCTACTGCTCCAAGTGTCGTGATCGCAAAATACGCAATACCCCACTGCGGCTTGTTCTCAGACAATATCGCAACTTTATCGCCTTTTACGATTCCTCTTTTTTGTAATATTTTTGAGATAATATCCACTTTTTTTCCGAATTGCCTATAGGTAATCGGCTCTCCATCCACCATTGAAAGTGCAATATTACTTCCGTATTGTAAGACACTGTTTTGAAGTACATTCTTGAAGGTTTTCTGTTTATTTTTTTCCATATTTATCCTTATTTGTCGTCATGCGATGATAAATTTTACAATTAAATTTGTAAACACATGCGAACTGAAATCATCCTCGATAAAATTTGATATTCCTGTCAATGTAAAAGTAATTAATATTTTCCTTGCAGTAAAATTGCTGATCTGGCAAATTTGAGCATTAAGAAAATGATGAAAAAAATGAATTTAAACTTTTTACAGGATAACACATCTAAGAAAATAAACGAAAATTGAAAATGGATTCTATTCGGCTTAATCAACTGATTGAAGAAAATTATCAAAAGATCTTTTTGCTTGCATTAAAGATGTTGAAAAATTATGAAGATGCAGAAGATGCTACACAGGAAATTTTTTTGAAAGTCTATGAAAATATTAACTCATTTCGACAAGAAGCAAAGTTCACGACCTGGATATACAGGATCGCACTTAATCATATTTATTATATGAGCACAAAGAGAAGTAGAGAACTCAACCAGTTCCCGGAAGCATACGAACTGCGTACAGAGATGAATGAAAATCCCTCATCTGTACTTCAGGAAAAGGAGCTTTTTGAATCACTGGAAAAGATTATTGATTCTCTTTCTCCACGCCAGAAGGAAGTCTTTGTAATGCGATATTATAATCAGCTTCCTTTTAAAAAGATCGCTACGATACTGAAAAAAAAGATCGGAACCGTGAAAAGTAATTATTTCTTTGCAATGCAAAAAATAAAAAATAATTTACAGGATCAAAACCTGATCGAATTTCAGGAGTAACTATGAAATGTATAAATAAAATAAAATTACTCGATTATTTGAACAATGAACTTTCAGAGCGAAAGCAAAATCAGATCGCTGCTCATCTTTTAGAGTGTGAGCATTGTAGAAAACATCTTGCAGAATGGAAAAAGGTTTTGAATATTACCCAACAATTCATTGATCAGGATATTAAAATTCATCCTGCACCTCCCCACGCTCATATCACACAGCAATTTGGAAAAGTTCCCCCAAAGTCAGATAACCTATTCTGGATAAGATACTGGACAAAGCCGGCACTCGCAACTGTTGCAGTTCTCTTTGCATCACTGATGATCTTTTTCCTTTCTCCTCGATCAGTACCCATACCGCAGGAAAATTATTATGTTATCGACAATGTTGCATATACAGAAACTATCTCCTTGAGCGATGTTTACCTTAACGATCTTGAAATAATGTATCTTCAGGAAATATATGAGAACGAAGAATTGACAGATGATATTCTTTATGGTGATTGGCTGTATTATGAAGAAGTTTTGAATGATCTTAACCAGGAAGAATTAGAAGAATTGATAAATAAAATGTATGATAATGGCATTACATAATTTTAGGAGTTATAATGAATAAACAAATTTTACTAATTGTTGCGGGTATGTTGATATTTTCTACAGTTGCGTTTACTCAGCCGTTGGGGTCACACCCTATGGGCGAAAACAAAAAGATCATTATGCAACTGCGGAATCTTGAGCTGCTAAAAACTCTCGATCTCACTGAAGAACAAAGCATGAAAGTGCTTCCAATCATTAAAGATATTGATAAACTTATGAGTGAATTTTATGATACTCATCATCAAATTATGAAGGAACTTGAAACTGCGTTGGACAACAACAATAAAAAGGCAGTGACCAAGAATATTGATAAGCTTCTTCAGCAGGATGTTGAGCTAAATAAAAAGAAAGCGGTACTGTACAAAAAGCTCCGAGATGAAATAACAGAAGATAAATTTGCTCGTTATCTCATATTTATACAAAGATTTGGAAAAGAGTTGCAGGATAAGATCAAAATGATGAGAGAAAGCGGTCAATTCCCGAGTCATCCCAAGAATTTTCAGAATAAATAACTTTAATATTTGTGGGAGTAGTCGAGTATATTGACACTTGTCCTAGAATCGTTGAATCCGTCATCTGACGGAGTGGGGTTGGGTCTTATATGCCAGCAATTAAACTCACT
This sequence comes from Candidatus Cloacimonadota bacterium, assembly GCA_030611765.1. Lineage (GTDB taxonomy): Bacteria > Cloacimonadota > Cloacimonadia > JGIOTU-2 > JGIOTU-2 > Celaenobacter. The sequence continues at coordinate 6,521 of JAUWPE010000059.1, forward strand.
GTTTAACAATAATCATATTTGTTGAGAATAAGAGGTAAATCGAAATAGTATCAGTTCTCAAATTACCAGTCTCTGACATTGTATATATCTGCTAATTTTTATGAGTATGCAAGTTAAACCCTCAGAAAATATTTGACAGATAATCTTTTAAAAATAAAAAAAGAAACAATAATAATAAAATCATATCAAGGATATAAATTTATGAAATCTTCAGAAGAAAGTATGAAAAATTTAAAAAAAAATTATCAGATGCTAAAGCTCTAAATAAAACCGAAAAAATTTATAATATCCTAAGAACCCTTATCGATGAATATAAAAAATCAGGAAATCATCAGGATATTATAAACTTATGCATAGACTTACTGCACTTCTTTCAAAAAACAGAAGATAAAAAAATGAAAGCAATGTTATTGCTTTGGATTGGAAAAACCTATGCTGTAATTTCTGAATATGAAAATTCCATACAATATTTAAACCAGGCGAAAGAAATTTTTGAGGAACTCAAAGAAAGTTTTTTAGTGGCAAAAACGTTGTTGCATTCAGGAGATATCTATATTAATCTTGCCAATTTTAAAGAAAGTATGTCTTGTTTATTATCCGCACTTGAAATATATGAACAAAATTCTAAACTGCTTCAAAATGATAAAAACAAATTGTATAATATTGACTATGGAGATGTGCTGATTGCACTTGGAAATCTATACTCAAAATTAACGCAACCGGGAAAAAGCAGAAATTATTTACAACAGGCTTATGAATTATTTGAAAAGATTAAGGATAGCGGGGGAATGATTAAAGCACTGAGCGGAATTAGTGTAACATTAATGAATGATGATATAGAAAAATCTCTGGAATATCAAAAAAGAGCATTAAAAATCGCAGAAGACTTTGGAAACAAAAATTATGTCTCCTACATTTCCGGCAATATCGGTTCAATATATTTAAAAATAAATGATTTTAATAACGCATTAAAATATTATAAAATAGGTTTGAATATAACCAAAGAAACAGGTAATAAGAAAATTGAAGCTGTAACTAAGTTAAATATGGGTTATGCTTATGAGCAATTAAATAATGAGAAATCAGCACTACAATATCTTCAGGAAAGTCTAAAGATTGCACAAAAGTTTAAGTTTGAGCTGGTAATTCAGAATATTTACAACGCGTTAAGTGACATATTTAAAAAGAAAGCGGATTACAAAACAGCACTTGAATATCACGAAAAATATTCTGAAACAAAAGATAAAATTCTTAATAAGGAAATGATAAACAAAATTTCAAATCTTCAGAAAAAATATGAAGAAACATCAAAAAAATTATTAGAGACAAAAAAACACAACTCATTGATTTCAGTCGCATTGAAAAAATCTATAAATATGAATTTTGTCGGGGAGAGTAAAAAGATTCGGAAGGTATTGGATTTAGCAATGACTGCTGCAGCTAATAAAGATGCAAATGTTTTGATAACCGGTGAAACAGGTACAGGTAAAGAGATTATTGCCAATATTATCCATTATGCAAGTGCACGCAAGAATAATCTTTTTGTTGCCGTAAACACCAGTTCTGTTCCGGAATCTCTTGCAGAAAGTGAATTTTTCGGTTATATTAAGGGAGCTTTTACCGGAGCCATAAACGATAAAACAGGATATCTGGAATACGCAAATAAGGGCACGCTTTTTCTTGATGAAATTGCTGACACTCCACCTCAACTTCAGGCAAAATTATTACGAGTACTGGATAATAAAAAAATAAAACATATCGGTTCAAATAAAGAGATACAGGTTGATTTCAGAATTATCTCCGCTACTAATAAAGATGTTGATGAACTTATAAAAAATAACAAATTCCGTATGGACCTTTTATACCGTTTAAATACAATAGAAATCAATATCCCACCTTTAAGAGAAAGACCGGCAGATATTAAGCCGCTCCTATTTTCCTTTGTTCAGGAGTTTTCCAAATCACTAAACAAACCAATGCCAAAAATAAATTCTGCTTTGGTGGATAAACTAAAAAAATATCATTTTCCCGGTAATGTTCGTGAACTAAAGAACATGATAGAAAGAGCAATAATTATAATGAATTCAGACACTTTAGAACCAGAACATTTTGATACAAGAACAATAAATGAATTAGAAACATCATCGGTAGAAATAATTAAATACAAAACTATTGATAAGATGGAAAAGCAAATGATAATTGATGCTCTGAAAGAAACTAATAATAATAGAACGAGAGCAGCCAGACTTCTCGGAATTTCGCATTCTACTTTACTGCGCAAATTGAAGAAGATAGAAGAATAAACCTCACCCCAGCCCTCTCCTATCTAGGAGAGAGAGATAAAAAGTTCCCCTTCTCCTCGTAGGAGAAGGGGTTAGGTTTACCACGTGAAATTTCTTTTTCTATTTCACTGTGGGATTGAGGTAAAAAGGAATGAATAATATAATTCTACCAGATATTCAACTTTACCCCGTTGGATAACAATCTGTTATTCTGTTATATTAATGAATTAGATTCTATCCTACGGGGTTTACGGACAGACACTGATTCAACCAATTCAACCAATTAAACTGATTCAACCAAAACCTTGTCATTTTGACATACTTCTTGTCAATCTGCTATAGCAAAATGACAAGGCAGTGATTTTTTCTCTATCCATAATTTCCCTGCTATAACTTTTTTTATTATCCTATCTAGCGAAAATTCAATATGTTATGACATTAGAGTACCTCCTTCACATTACTTTGGCATAGATTTTGCGTACTATTAAGTCAAAAAAGGAGAAAGGCTTTAATGTACAAAAAAGTTATTTGGTTTAAGAATATAAAGATCGATATTTCTAAGGTATCTGAAGTAAGTAAAATAATCCATGTAAAAAACAAAAAGCCAATGTTTCTATTTACTATCGGTTTTCCTGACGGAACATTTAAAAATATCTATCTTGAATACGATGACACCAATAAAACTTCTATTAAAAAACAAATAGAAAATCTGCATTTCAGGATAAGTTCAAATATAGAAAATAAATCCTCATTCCCAAGCCCCAGCTTGGGAATGCAGTGAGTGATAGTAATATAGGTACAAAAAAAATGTTAACCAAAACAAAACTCCCCGATATAATCGGGATACAAAGTCCGTAAAAACGGACAAAGGAGAAATGATGTTAAAATCTATGATTAATCCAAAATTAATTCTCGGATTTATGCTGATTATGTTATTAGCATTGAATGTAAGTAGTTTATTTGCTTTTGCCGGAGGTGACGGTTCAGCAGAACATCCGTATCAAGTTAGTAATGCCACAGAATTAAATGATGTCAGAAATTTCCTTTCATCATATTTTATTCAAAATGCTGATATCGATTTAGATGTAGCACCTTACAATACCGGAAGTGGTTGGGAACCCATCGGAAACTCCTCAACCAAATTCACCGGCACCTTTGACGGCAATGGCTACAAGATAACGAACTTGTTCATAAACCAAACTTATACTAATTATATCGGCTTGTTTGGATATACAGCGGGGGGAAGCGAGATCAAGAATGTGAGTTTGGAAGGTATTGATGTTACTGGCTTTCAAATGGTCGGCGGTTTGGTTGGGTATTTATGGGGAGGAGCAATCACAAATTCTTATGCTACAGGTAGTGTCAGTAGTTCTTCTATTCATATCGGTGGTTTGGTTGGGTATAATTCTTGGGGAACAATTACAAACTCATATTCTACAGACAGTGTCAGTGGTACTAATTATATCGGTGGCTTGGTTGGTCTTAATGATCATGGAACGCTCACAAATTCATATTCTACAGGCAGTGTCAGCGGAGCTACTCAAGTCGGTGGTTTGGTTGGTTGGAATTATGGAGGAACAATCACCAATTCATATTCTACCGGCAGTGTCACTGGTACTAGCAATGTTGGTGGTTTGGTGGGATGTAATCCTTCTTCAACCGTCAGTAAATCGTTCTACAATTCTGAGACATCAGGCCAGAGTGATAATACTGAAAAAGGTGTGCCTAAGACAACTGCTGAGATGACTACTGATGCTTTAATCTATAATTATACTTCAAATATTTATTTAAATGGTGGCTGGGATTTCAAAGGTGAATCTGAAAATGGGACAGACGATATCTGGAATATCGGTAATAGCAGAAATAACGGATATCCATATCTAAATTGGCAATATCCGGAAGATCCGGCAACCCTCCCCGTCGAGCTTTCCACCTTCACAGTTCAATACTTAAATAATACTCCTACTTTATATTGGACGACCCAATCAGAGACAGACAATCTCGGCTGGAATGTTTATCGTAATGTAGAAGAGGATTTCAGTTCAGCACAAAAAATAACGAATGGGTTAATTCCCGGAAGCGGCACAACAACTGAGCCGAGTTATTATAATTTCAATGATAATGATGAGACGCTTGAAATCGGCACTACATACTGGTATTGGTTAGAAAGTATTGACCTTGGCGGTGAAACTCATTATAGTAATTCAAGAAGTATTACAATACCGACTCCAGGTGAAGAGCCCTACAATAATGAACCACCGGTTGTATATATTCTCAATACCGCACCTAATCCTATGAACTCATCCACATATTTCAATTTTACTCTTGACAAATCAGTTGAAGCCACGATTTCTATTTACAATATTAAAGGTGAATTGGTTAGAACTTTGCCCAAAGTTTGGGCAGACGCAGAAGCAGAAGCCACAGTTTATTGGAATGGAAAAGATGAGAATGGAAATAGACTTCAAGCAGGAGTATATTTGTATAAGTTACTTGTGAATGGAAAAACCTATAAGACTAATAAGCTGATATTGATGAGGTAGAAAAAGAGATTTGCTGAGACTCGAGTTCAGGAGATCCGCCAGCTGGCGGAGAAACTGGACTTGAGACGAAGTAACGAAGGTAAGCATTCTGAACTCCACCCACCTTCGGCGTATGAAGTCCAGTCTGCTGGGACTCGAGCTCTCCGCTATCAGCAAGCTGATAGTTCAATTAAGGTGAAACTATGACAAATAATGCAGTACTCTTGTATCCAAGCCCCTGCTTGGATACACATAGATTATCAATAAAATGAAAAAGATTACCAAGCTGGGTAGCTGTGTGAAAACACTAAAAAATGATAAATTGTCATTCTGAGCGTTAGCGAAGAATCTCATAACTGACTTTATGGTGTGAAATTAGAGATCCTTCACTACACTTCGTTCCGTTCAGAATGACAATGAACTTGCATGTTCCCACAGGCTGTGGGGCTTGGTAACCAGAATATTATTATGAATAGGTTAGAATGTAGTTTCATAGGAGTTCAGAAGAGCCGCCAGCTGGCGGAGAAACTGGACTTGAGACGAAACGCATTCGCATTCTGAAGTCCAGTCGGGAAAAAAATCGCCTGAACTCCAGTCTGCTGAAACTGGACTTGAGACGAAGTAACGAAGGTAAGCATTCCTGGACTCCA
>JAUWPE010000081.1 GCA_030611765.1 Candidatus Cloacimonadota bacterium
TTCAAATAATCAAATGATGACGACTCATAATACAGCCGGCTCACACCCTATCTGCATAAATGAGATACAGGCAGCGCCATCGGACGAACAGCCCGAATGGATCGAGCTTTTCAATATCTTCGATCACGAACTCGATATTTCAGGATGGACACTTGCTGATAAGAGCGATACGCTAATTTTACAATCTGCAAAAAGCATGATTGCACAAAGTGAATATATTGTGATACTTCCGGATGAAAACGATTCCCTCGCCTTGAAGGTACACTTCACCTACTTAGATACCCTTGCCCATTTTGTCTTTGCATGGGAGCTTCCTACTCTGAATAATAATGATGATATCCTTGTGCTCCGGGACGAAAACGGCTGCCTGATCGACAGCATACATTACTACAGCGACTGGAAGGAGATCGAAGACAATTCTCTTGAGCGCATCAACCCACACCTTGCTACCGAGAATTCCGATAATTGGGACAGCTCTGTGAGCAGCTTGTGGGCGACTCCCGGAAAGCAGAACAGCATTTATGTAGAGCACATCATTCCCGAAGTAGAGCTGACCGTTACGCCCAATCCGCTTTCCTACAGAGAAAAGAAGTCCGTGCTTATCGAATATAATCTTCCAGAGCCGGTCACCAAAATAAACATTCGTATTTTTGACATGAAAGGACGCATGGTCCGCTGGCTGACAGACCAGCAATGGGTTGCAGCCCAGGGCACGATCATTTGGGACTGCAAAAACGAAAATGGAAATGTGGTGCCCATTGGGATCTATATCGTGCACCTTGAAGGTGGAGGAAAGCAGAGCAACAAAATATATGAAAAAACGATAACAATGGTTATCGGAGAGAAATGAAATTTTAAACTTGAGACTGCCTGCCAGGGCGGAGCGTAGCGCAGACTGGTCGAAGAGCATGTCTTAAGTTGAAACAAGGGGTATTGAACTTAACCTTTGCGAAAGTTCCCGTCGGTGGTTGGGAAAGGTAATACTTTCGAATAAGAAGCCACTTCGCCTGCTTTTCCACCAAATCACCATCTGCACAGCTGGACACTAAGCCCTTTAGGATGTGAAATCTTTTTATTTATTTCAATGTTCCCTGCCTGGTGTCCCAGTAATAGGCGTATCCAAGCAGGGGCTTGGAAACGAGAGGGTGGTGTTAATAGGATTTTCATTATGGAGGAAGGTTTGTCATATTTAAAAAAATTTGTCATTCTTGAGAGGAATGAAATGGAGCGAAGAATCTCGGCATGAGAAAAATTAAATCGCCATGACTACTAACTATAACAAATATATTTGAGAAGGAACGGGTTTATCCCGTCTGCGGACTGTTTAATCTCTCCAAATATCTCCACCTGAGCACAACCGCAACAAAAGAAACGAGCACCAATATCATCAAATGCAGGGCATAGGTTTTTATGGACTGCCACCCTCCACCCATGACGCTCAACCTTAAAAATCCATTAAAAAATGGAGTGGTGGGAGTTCTGTCAATGTCCACTACAGCAAAATTTATCTGGTCGGCATCTTTATATAGATAGATCGAGCCGAGGAAAAAAGCATAGAGGATCGGCGCAATCAGCACTGTAAGGATTATGCTGTGATCCTTGAAAATGATGCCCAGCTCGCGGGAAAATACTTTTTCATTGAATATTTTCATTATTCTGGTAGATTAAATTTAAATTTGCTTTTTCAAAATTAGGCATTATATTTTTTTTCATAAAGAGGTGTGTCATTTACTTGACAGCATAATGGGCGAAACGAAATTTTGTATTCCTTTGACGCGGGGTGGAGCAGTTTGGTAGCTCGTCAGGCTCATAACCTGAAGGTCGTAGGTTCAAATCCTGCCCCCGCTACCATTTTTTGAATTCACGGCGATGTAGCTCAGTTGGTTAGAGCATCGGAATCATAATCCGAGTGTCCGGGGTTCAAATCCCTGCATCGCTACCACTTTTTGCTGTCGGCTATGGCAGTTTTTTATTCCATGCGCGCCAGTAGCTCAGCAGGATAGAGCAACAGCCTTCTAAGCTGTGGGTCAGAGGTTCGAATCCTCTCTGGCGTGCCACTTTTTTCATCTGAAATTTTATTGGAATAGATTTACCGCAGAGCACACCCCGATACAGTCATTCCCTGTTAAATATTGCCCGCCCTGTGTAATTGCTTTGCACCACTTCGTGGATTACACAGGGCAAGCATTTCACAGGGTAAACTTCCTTACGGGGGCAGGCAGAGATCACTGAGAGAGAATTAATAAATTATTCCTTTCATAAATCTACATGAAGTATCCTTCATTAATAGGGACAAGTATTTTATACTTTTACGCAATTACTTGATGGGATTCTGTTATCAAGGAACAGAACCAGATCAAGCAGTTCGGCAGGATAGTCCGCCAGCTGGCGGATCTAAGCTGTGGGTCAGAGGTTCGAATCCTCTCTGGCGTGCCATTTTTTTATATAATAAAAATTCCACACTTTATATCTTGACCGTTATAATGGTTATTTTCCTATTTGTCCTATGTTCACAAAAGTCATTTCTTTTTCAATTTTAGGTATCGATGCAATCCCAATCGAAGTGGAAGTTGATACAAAACACACCTCAATGCCCTATTTCACAATGGTCGGACTGCCGACAAATTCGGTCAAAGAGAGTAAAGACAGGGTCACCGCTGCAATAAAAAATAATGGGTACAAGAAGCCGGCACGTGCATATACCGTGAATCTCGCACCTGCAGATGTAAAAAAAGAGGGTGTTGGGTTTGATCTGCCGATCGCTATCGGTATGCTCTCTTCACTTCGGCAGATATATCCAGTTATTCTGGAAACAGTTGGGATGGTTGGAGAGCTTTCCCTTAATGGCGAAGTTCATCCGGTGAGGGGTATTCTGCCAATTACTATTGCCGCAAAAGAGAAGGGACTGGAAGGTTTGATCGTTCCTGAAGATAATGCAAACGAAGCTGGTGTCGTGGAAGGAATTTCAATCTATCCCGTAAAAAACCTTGCCGAATGCATTGCTTTTGTGGAAGGGCGCGAAGCGATAGAGCCATTAAGCGTTGACATTTCTACTCTTTTTGAAAAGGAACGCAGAGAGACCATCGATATGTTCGATGTGAAAGGACAATATAGTGTAAAGCGTGCGATGGAAGTTGCTGCTGCCGGAAGTCATAATATTCTTATGATAGGACCTCCCGGCTCGGGAAAAACAATGATTGCCAAAAGAGTCCCTACCATTCTCCCCCAGCTCACTCTCGATGAAGCACTAACAACCACGAAGATCCATTCTGTAGCAGGGAAAATTGCACACGAGCACTCGCTGCTCGCTACCAGACCTTTCCGCTCACCCCATCATACTATTAGTGATGTCGCACTCATAGGCGGAGGGAGCTATCCCAAACCTGGTGAAGTATCACTTGCTCATAACGGTGTGCTTTTCTTAGATGAACTTCCCGAATTTAAAAAATCCGTATTAGAAGTGCTTAGACAGCCCCTCGAGGATGGCATTGTCACAATTTCAAGAGCTGTTCAGTCACTTACATTCCCTGCAAATTTCATGCTCGTAGCATCAATGAATCCGTGCCCCTGCGGATATTTCGGGAGTAATGTGGAAGGGCACACCTGTACCTGCTCTCCGACAATGATACAAAAGTATGTTTCAAGGATTTCGGGACCCCTTCTTGACCGCATAGATATTCATGTTGAAGTTCCGGCAGTGAAATATGATGAGCTATCAAGAGATCCAAAGGGTGAAAGATCAGAAATCATACAGGAAAGAGTGAATGCTGCCCGAAATGCTCAACACCGGCGCTTTGCAGGTTCTAAGAAAATCTACTCTAATGCAGATATGGAATCAAAACAGATACGGGAGTTCTGCCAAATTGAGGATGATGGCAAAAAGCTTATGAAGATCGCTATTGAAAAACTCGGACTTTCCGCCCGTGCCTATGACCGTATCCTGAAAGTTTCTAGAACTATTGCCGACCTTGATAAAAGCGAAAAAATTACTCCTGCCCACATCAGCGAAGCAATTCAATACCGAAGCTTAGACAGGAAATACTGGGTATAAATGAGTTCAACCGAGATCATTCAGAAATTTGACTGGAAGCTAATGGCAATTCTTCTGATTCTTCTGGTTTTCGGAGAACTTGCACTTTATAGTGCGTCTGTGCAGAGGGCTGGCGAGAAGATAATAGTAAGCGATTATTACGTGAAACAGCTTGTCTGGATCGCTTTGAGCTTTGCTGTTTTTTTCACCATACTATATATTCCCGACCTAATTTTAGATCTGCTTATTGTTCCATATAACATCCTGATCTTTATATTACTTATTGTAGTGTTGCTCCTTCCTTCAATAAAGGGGGTACACCGCTGGATAAGTTTGGGAAGTGTCTATGTGCAGCCAGCTGAGTTTGCAAAGATCGGGATAATATTCCTTCTGGCAAAAGTGTTTTCAGCCAAATATATACCCACTTCCAGGATCGTGCTTTACGGCTTCCTCATAGCCATACTTCCGGCTATTCTTGTGTTAAGGCAACCCGACCTGGGAAGTGCGCTTGTGTTTTTCGCAATACTATTTCCAATGATGTATTTTGCAGGTGTATCATTTTTTACTCTATTTATTATTATCACACCGCTGGTAAGCATATTGGTGGGTTTCAATATCACTTTTTGGATCATCTTTGATATATTTCTTCTTCTTGTGTTGATCTTCAGAAAAGTATCCTTGCTCCCTGCGGGAGTTATTCTGGCAGGAAATGCTTTCGTTTCATTAGTAACTCCATACATGTGGTGGGGGCTGCATGAGTATCAGCGCAACCGCATTCTTGCGTTTATAAACCCAAAATTCGATGTGCTCGGAAGCGGGTATCAGATCATACAGTCAAAGATCGCTATCGGGTCCGGAGGTGTTTTTGGCAAAGGTTTTTTGCAAGGAACTCAGAAGAATTTGAATTTTTTGCCGGAACAGCAAACGGATTTTATTTTCTCAGTGATAGGAGAAGAACTCGGTTTCATTGGATGTTTTATTCTGCTGCTCCTTTTTACAGTGCTTATCTGGCGTATTGTCATAATCCTGAGAAAAATTAGGATCGATGAGCAAAGACTTATTATTGCAGGCATTCTCTCCTATTTTATATTTCAGATAGTCGTGAACACCGGTATGAATATCGGGATCATTCCAGTTGTGGGAATCCCACTTCCTTTTATCAGTTATGGGGGCAGTAGCTTGCTTGTTAATATGGCTTCGATGGGGTTTATTTTTAAATATGCACGGGAACGTAGTTTTGTGTGATTAAAATTGGTGAAAATTTTTCTTGCTTGTTTTTTTCACACTAATAAAAAATGTATAAATTATGAAAATTAAAGAATTATTTGATGATGCCCTTCGAGAACACAGGAAAGTTATCGGTGGACTAGAAGCTTTTTATCCAGCTATTGAAGAGATAGCTTCAAAAATGTCCGAAACCCTTAAAATGGGCAATAAGATCATGCTCTGCGGAAATGGCGGAAGTGCTGCGGATGCACAACATATTGCAACTGAGTTCATCGTGAGGTTCCGCGGTGATTTCAACAGAAGGTCTCTTCCTGCGATTGCGCTTACCACCGACACCTCGCTGCTCACTGCGTGCGCAAACGATTATGGTTATGACGAGGTCTTTAAACGCCAGGTTGAAGGGCTTGGGAATGAAGGCGATCTGTTGATCGGGATAAGTACGAGTGGCAACTCCCCGAATGTGTTCAAGGCACTGGAATATGCAAACGAGCAGAACATCAACACCGTGCTACTGGCAGGGAGAGATGGCGGGAAGATAGCGAAGATCGCAAGATATTCAATTATCATTCCACATAAGGATACAGCTCGAATCCAGGAGGCTCATATTACAGTAGGACATATCCTCTGTAGAATTACCGAAGAACTAATTTTTCAATAAACCAATAGATAGGAGATGAAATGGCGAAGAAAAAGAAAACTGACGAAAAATATGCCTATGATGCAAGGAAATTCTGCGTACCCGTAACAAAGATCGGCAGCTTAGAGAGCATTCAATTTGTGATTGATGACTTTATTGTGAAGAAGGTGAACTTCTGTGTTGACGGCAGCGATGAGCGCTGGGAAGTCTGGCGCCTCGAGGAAGAAGGTGATTCTGATAAAATCAAGAAAAAGGATTATCCTAGAAAGCCAAAATATTTATATATTAATGGCAAGAAGATTGATTACGTTCTTAAAAAATAAAAAGGAGAATATATGTCTCTAATAGATGGAATTTTTGCTCGTGAGATATTAGATTCTCGTGGGAATCCAACGGTCGAAGTTGATGTTATGCTTGAATCCGGTTACTGGGGCCGGGCTGCAGTTCCTTCGGGGGCTTCGACCGGCGAGTATGAAGTAGTAGAGCTTCGAGATGAAGATAATGAACGATACAATGGAAAAGGCGTGCTGAGGGCGGTTAAAAACATAAATGAAATAATTGCACCTGAAATTCTTGGGATCGAGAGCGATCAGCAGGTTGAAATCGACGCAATAATGTGCGAACTGGACGGAACACCGAACAAAGAAAAGCTCGGTGCAAATGCAATTCTTGGCGTATCTATGGCTGTAGCTCGCGCAACTGCGCTGGAGCTTGAGCTTCCATTATACCGCTATTTGGGCGGCACAAATGCAAAGACCTTACCTGTCCCTATGCTGAATGTGCTCAATGGCGGCAAGCATGCCGATAATAATATGGATGTTCAGGAATTCATGATCATGCCGTTGGGTGCGGACAACTTTGCCCACGCTCTGCAAATGGCGACAGAAACCTTCCATACTTTGAAAAAGATATTGAAAGATGGCGGTTATAGTACTGCAGTTGGTGACGAGGGTGGATTTGCACCAAACCTGGAATCCAACGAAGATGCAATTAAATTTATTCTAAAAGCAATCGAAGCTGCAGGATATCGTCCGGGAGAAGATATCTCTATTGCACTGGATTCTGCCGCATCATCATTTTTCCATGCAGGGAAATACATTTTCAACACAGGCAAAACCGAGAAGCTCTCAAGCGCCGACCTTGTTGGAATTTACAAAGAGTGGGTAAAAAAATATCCCATTGTTTCTCTGGAAGACGGACTCGATGAAAATGACTGGAAGGGCTGGAAGCTATTGACAGACGAGCTTGGCGATAAAATTCAGATCGTTGGCGATGATATTTTTGTAACAAATATCAGATTGCTAAACCGCGGTATCCAAGAGGGTGTCGCAAATTCGATACTCATAAAACTGAACCAGATTGGCACAGTGACGGAAACGCTGGACACTATTGAGAGAGCAAAGAATGCAAGCTATACTTCTGTTGTGTCCCACCGCTCCGGAGAAACCTGTGATACATTCATTGCAGACCTAGCAGTTGCCGTGAATAATGGGCAGATCAAGACCGGCTCAACATCTCGTTCCGAACGTATTGCAAAGTACAATCAGCTTTTGCGAATCGAAGAAGAGCTTGGTAAAAATGCGCAATTTCCTGGGAAAAGTCTCTTTAAACATACAAAATAAATAGATGATGGTTGCCCGAAGAAGGAAAAAATCCACCACATGGCGGAGCAATATAGCGATTTTTCTGATCCTTCTCCTTCTCGGGCTTGTGTGGTTTTTGTTTTTTTATAAATATAGTGTCATCAAAATTTTGAGAACGAACTTTCTCATAAACCAGAAAGTTGAACGCGTCGACAAACTTGCACAGGAGCGGGAAGTTCTGGAAGAAGAAAAAAAGAAACTTGAGGAACAGGATCCAAAAACAATTGAGAAAAAAGCCCGCGAATTAGGACTTGCAAAAGAGGGTGAAACCATTATCCGTATCAAAAAAGCGAATGAAGACGAAAAAGATAATTAAAGGGACGCTGCTATCTCCAATTTCTCCTCTTGAGATTTTATATCTTGATCCCGGATTTATTGTTATTTCTGAAGATGGCAAAATAGAGGAGATCAGCAAAGAAATGCCAAAGGGAGCAGAAGCGGATTCGGAATATTTAGATTTTTCCGGCAAGTTGGTATGTCCGGGTTTTGTCGATATTCATAATCATCTTCCACAATTTACTTTGAGTGGATTATACAGAGGTAACCTTTTTGAATGGTTGTCCGACATTATTTTTCCAGCAGAGGAACGGTTTTCATCACCCGAAGTTGCAGAACTATTTGCAGAAAGATTTTTTCAGGAACTGCTCAGCAAGGGAACCACAACGACGAGTTCTTATGTAACGATCCATAAAGAGGCAACGGATATTGCTTTTCAATGTGCGGAAAAATCAGGCATCAGAGCATTTCTCGGTAATGTGCTTATGGACCAGAATGCGCCTGAATATCTCATTAAAGACACAACGGTCTTGCTCCAGGATTCCAAAGAACTCATTGAAAAGTGGGATGGTTATGATAATGGGAGACTTCACTATGTGCTCACACCCCGCTTTGCTCTCACATGTTCCTTTGATTTACTGCAGGGAATAGGTCAAACCGCAAAGAAATTTGATGTACACATCCAATCACATCTGGCGGAAAGCAAGGCAGAGAGTGCAACAGTTATGAAAATGTACCCGGATTTTGAAAATTATACCGATATCTATCTTAAGGCAGGTTTGCTGACAGAAAAAACAATAATGGCGCATTGCGTCTATTTGAATAATGACGAGATAGAGACGCTCAAGAAAACAGGGACTAAGATCAGCCACTGCCCTTCATCGAACAGATTCCTTCAGAGCGGTATTATGTCGTATAGGAAATTAGAGAAGAGCGGAATTCCAATCGGACTGGGAACAGATGTAGGCGCCGGATACAGCTTATCAATGTTTTCTGAAATGAGGGAAGCGATCGAGTCTTCAAAAACAATTCATTTTCTGGATCCCTCTGCAAATTATAAGCCCATTACTTCCATTGAAGCATTTTATCTTGCCACACTTGGAGGAGCAAAAGCACTCTCGATAGAAAATGAGACAGGCAATCTTGAGAGGGGGAAAAGCGCGGAATTTTCTGTGATTGATATTGCGAAACTCAATGTGTGCGGCGAAGATTTTTTCTCAAAACCAGAAGACCTTATTTCAAA
>JAUWPE010000052.1 GCA_030611765.1 Candidatus Cloacimonadota bacterium
CACCTTATACGTCATTTTATATAACGATATTTATTTATCACCCAACGCCAGTTCGTTAAAAACGAGTCTTAATTTTAATTAAGGTATTTTTCGTATAAATTTTTACAAGTTGTCAATAAGTTTGCAGAAATAAATGGATTAGGATATAGAAAGAATTGAATGAGGTCATCTGAGGACAAATGACCTTGCAACTCTTTTTTTCGTTTTAGTTGAACACATATACGAGAATACTGGATTCCCTCTTTCGAGGGAATGACATTTTTGGTTTTGTTGGTAGTGTAAATCACGAGTCGGTCGTGAAGGAATCGATTCGGGTTAATAAGTGGTACATTGAATGAGGTCATTTTGAGTACAAATAACCCTACAACTCTCTTTCTCAACACAGTTTCACACATATGCGAGAATACTGGATTCCCTCTTGCGCGAGAATGACATTTTTGGTTTTGTTGGTAGTGTAAATCACGAGTCGGTCGTGAAGGGAATGACTCGGGTTAATAAGTCGTACATTGAATGAGGTCATTTTGAGTACAAATGACCCTACAACTCTTTTTCTCATTATAGTTTCACACATATACGAAAATACTGGATTCCCTCTTTCGAGGGAATGACATACTTTTTAGCTGTGGATATATCTCTGTGTTCTCTGTGCTCTCTGTGGTTAATATCCATATCTGTGAAAATCAAAATTTATACCTCAATGACATTCCCAATCCTTCAAATTCCAGGTCTAATTTTTTCTTTTTCTCATTGTAGTTGAACATCTTTGCATCTACATAGGCATCGAGAACAGCAAGCAACTTAACTGTTGCCCACCACCAGAGCATATTCTGCTGCTGCTGATAGTAGAAATTATACTCATCATAATATGCCTGATTGTGTGTCTGCTTATATAATGAATAGGCGTCATTCATCTGGATATGATATTGAATTGCCGTGCCAAGAAGCAGCGATTCTGCCAGAATATCTATGCCTGCTTTCACGTACTGCTTGTTATATATCTGCCCGCCGCCAGGTATGATGGACCAGAGTAACGCCTTCGTGGAACTCCTGCCGGTATTAAAGGGTTTTTCTTCTGCAAAAAGATGTAATGAGATGAAGATCATCATCAATGCGAAAATACAGATCTTTTTCATTGTCCTTTACTTTCTGCTATTTTTGCATGCGTCGGTCTCAGGTGAAGGAAAAATCCGCAAAGTGTTGGAATGAGTATGTTGATCGCAAAGAGAAGCAATGACGCACTTGCTGCCTGTCCAGGACTTATTAAAAGCTGCTTAAAGAAATACACAGAAGCAAGTTCACGCAATCCAAGTCCGCTAAAGGTGATCGGAATGGCATTCACCAGCATCACAATGGAAATGAAGAAGAATGTACTGAAGATGTTCACATGTCGGAAAGCATTCAAGATCAGATAAAATTGTAAGATATACACAAAAACAAAAAGAAGAGAAATCAGGAATATCTTTGCTATGTGTACTTTTTTTAAAATGGTTGTAAATTTATTAAAGTATGGAAGATGCTGTGCAATATATTTTGAGAAGAACATTAGAAGCAGCACAGCAACCACTGCGATCAAATAATAAAAACTTTGATAAAAGCTCAATGAAATAAGTCCGAAAAGCAAGAGAGAGCAAAAGGCAAAAAATTTTTCATAGAATGCAAGCACGACCATTTCGTCTTTTTTAGAGTTCGAAATATGAAAAGCCCTTCCGATCTCACCAAGACGGGCAGGTGTAAAGATACTATAGGAAAAGCTGTAGAGGATCGATAAGATGATCTCTTTATTAGAAACTTTTTCTTTACTCAAAGTGACGAGAAATTTCCACCTCATAGACTGCAGGAACAGGTTAAGAGGGAGGAGTAGAAGCGCAAGAACAACCCAAAGCATATCTGCATTTTTGAGCGCTGCAAGTATATGCTGAGGTTTGATGATGAAGAAAAGAAATATCAGGAAGAGGATACTGATAATGATCTTAAAAACGAGGGTGGATTTCTTTTTTAACATTTTAGAATATAATAGCACGCAGATTGTCGCAGATTAAGCAGATCATCGCAGATGAATATTTAAAATTAATTTTCATTTTCATTATTACATTTCTTAATCAGTGTTCACCCTGTGAAATAACAGCTTTACTGTTCCTGTTTTGCAGGATTTCACGGGGTAAATCCGTTGCATCAGCGACAATCTGTGTTCTATCCTTCATTCTTCGAGGAGACTTCCCAGAAGCAGGGGGAACATAATCTCATGATGACCGATAAAATGAAAGCCCTTTCCGCCACAAGCTGTCGGGCGATTGACAATATTCATCATGGGTCTGTAATGCTTTATCATATCAAAAACTGCGGTATAAAAATTATTCACTTCGTAGCCGAGGTTGCGCACGATGGTCAGTGCTTTGAGGAATACTTCCGGCAAGATAACTGCGGAGCCGAAAGAGAGAAGCACGCCGCCGTCATTGAGTTCTTTCACAATATTCGTGAATATCTTGAAATCCTTATAACTGGAACCGCCGAGTGCAGCGCCGTCTGCCTGGGGATGCTGATAAATGATGTCTGTGCCTATACCCACATGAACTGTGATTGGAATGTCATACTCATACGCCTTGGCAAACACGCTGTAATCCCAGTAAGGTGGACGCTCCTCAAAGATGAATTTACCAAGCGCTTCGCCATAGCCGAGTTCATTTTCAAAACCTTCGGAAATTACTTCATTGATTATCCTGCCTGTTTCTGCTCCCATTCCAAAGCTGCCGTCTTCAAGAGCGGTCTCCACGTCCTCTGAGGTCTTTCCAAAGAATGCGATCTCAAAATCATGTATACCGACAGAACCGTTCACTGCAATAGCAGAAATAATTTCCTGCTTGATTGCTCTGTTAATAAGCGGAGAAAGTCCACATTTGATAAGATGCCCACCAAACATAAGAATGATGGGTTTTTGATCCATGATTGCTTTTTTTGCATGTCGAATCAGTTCTTTCAGATCCTTTGCAGCAAGGATATTTGGAAGACTTTTTATGAACTCATTTGTCTTTATAAATTCATCGGACACAAAATCCTTCACATGCACTTTGCTTGGACGATCTTCGACAGAATAAGTCGAAATGTTGTTTAAATCGATCTCTTCATATTTAGACATAATGTTTCCTTATTATATAGATTGATCGGCATACTGTTATGCTAATTTATCTCGGTTCAGGTAGCAGTCCAAAATTTATCATTCACATAAAGGAGCAGCATTCATCGTATAAAGGGTCTTTCATTATCACAGGTTGAGGAGAAAACCATTTGCATCTCCTTGAAATATGAACATATTTCCTGTTTAATATTTTCGGGCATGATTTCGTTTCTTCAAACAAGAATGGAATCTTGTTTTACATTGTAGCTCAACATTCCGACCTGTCACGCCGTCCTGCCTGCCACGGCGTAGCGTAGCGAAGACTGAAATGAAAAGAAGACGGATGTTGAGTATCATTAATTATTTCCTTAAACAGATGATGATAGGTATTCATAAACGATCATTTTTTTTGAACAAGATTGGAATCTTGTTTTACATTGTAACTCAACATTCCAATGTTGAGTATCATTAATTATTTTCTTAAACAGAGAATGATAGGTATTCATAAGCGATCATTTTTTTTGAACAAGAATGGAATCTTGTTTTACATTGTAGCTCAACATTCCGATGTTGAGTAATTTAATCAAAATTCGAATCAAATGTTTCTTTCGTCCAGGTATATTTCCAGTTATGAGCTTTATCTATTAATCTTGCTTTTACGGGATTTTGTTTCAAATAATTTAACTGATAAGCAAGATCTTTTTCATCACGAATGAAATGGTCATAATTTTCATGATGCCAGAATTGCCCTTTTCTTTTTAGCAGTTTATTACATGAGGTGGCTGTATATCTTTTCAAAGAATACATTATTCTTGAAAGAGAATGAAATTCTTCATTTTGATCTTTTAGTGGCTGTAATATCGTGTGCACATGATTGGGCATAATACAATATGCACGAAGATCATAGAGCTGCTTTTCAAGATAATGAATACTGTTTGCTACTTCCTTAGCGATCGTGTCAATTGATAACCATGTTGGTGATTTTGAGTATTTATCTAAAAAATTATCAAATTCTTCAAAATACTTCCGTTCAAATTCATCTATATATACTTGTAGTTCTGATCCAGTTAAACTTGAAGATATTCTTTCAAATTCCTTTTTCTCTTCCTTTAATTTTTCTTTTATTTTGTAAGGTAAAGAAAATGCCAGCCTAAATGTTACTGCAAATACTGCATTTTCTGGTTGGAAGTGTGGCAAGTTTCGAGTATAAAATTCTTTATATTTTAAGTTATCCATTTTGCTTTTTTATACAGAACAAGATTGGAATCTTGTTTTACTTTGTAGCTCAACATTCCAATTTTGAGTATCATTGATTATTTCCTTAAATATGGAATTATATGTATTCATATGCGATTTTATTTTTTTGAACAAGATTGGAATCTTGTTTTACATTGTAACTCAACATTCCAATGTTGAGTATTATTGATTATTTCCTTAAACATGGAATTATATGTATTCATATGTGATTTTATTTTTTATAAACAAGATTGGAATCTTGTTTTACTTTGTAGCTCAACATTCCGACCTGTCACGTCGTCCTGCCTGCCACGGCGTAGCGTAGCGAAGACTGAAATGAAAAGAAGACGGATGTTGAGTATCATTGATTATTTCCTTAAACAGATGATGATAGGTATTCATAAGCGATCATTTTTTTTGAACAAGATTGGAATCTTGTTTTACATTGTAACTCAACATTCCAATTTTGAGTATTATTGATTATTTCCTTAAACATGGAATTATACGTATTCATATACGATTTTATTTTTTATAAACAAGATTGGAATCTTGTTTTACTATTTCTTTTCCTTTTCAGGATGGTAGTATCGGTCTCTTTCGCTGTAGATGCAGCCACAATATTGTTGCCGATACATATCCTCGGTTTTCGAGAGTTCGATGCCTTCTTTCCAGAACTCGCGTAGGTCTTTGTAAAGGAAGGGAACTCCGTATTCTTTTGCGAGTGCTTCACCCATTTCTTTCATCAGTTCATGATCCTGAAATTTGCTGTAAAGCAGTGTGGTTGTGAAATAATCAAATTTGCCTTTTTTTGCATATTTCGCTGTTTGCTCCAGCCGGTCATGATAGCAGAACCTGCATCGGTCTTTTTCTCGGAACGCAACATTTTGCAGCCATTTTTCAAGCGGATATTTAGTATTGTAAAGAATTGTAAGTTCATGATTTTTCTCGAACTTTTGCACTTCCTGCAATCTTCTTTGGTATTCCTGATATGGATGTATATTCGGATTATACCAGAAGCCCGTGATATCGAATTCCTTTTTGAGATGTTCATAAGGGGCAATGAAACAGGGTGCACAGCAAATATGAAAGAGAAGCTTCTTCATTTGAAATTAGAAATTTGAAATTAGTAATTTAACATTCAAATCATTGCAATTACTTATGTTACACATATGATCTATTCACTATTTCCATGAAATTGCTTTTATTTATATTCCTTCAAAAGATGGGAAGCTATTACCAGCCGCTGGATTTGATTTGTGCCTTCGTATATCTGGGTAATTTTTGCATCGCGCATCATTTTTTCTACGGGGTATTCCTTCATATAACCGTAACCGCCAAGCACCTGCACGGCGTCTGTGGTCACTTCCATTGCTATATCGGATGCAAAGGTTTTGCACATTGCGGATTCCTTGCTGAATCTCTTTTCGCCGGAATCGATCATTCGGGCTGTAGCATAGATGAGTGCACGTGCAGCTTCGATCTTCGTACCCATGTCCGCAAGCATGAATTGAATTCCCTGAAAGGATGAAATAGGATTGCCAAATTGATGTCGTTCTCGGGAATATTTCACTGCTTCTTCCATAGCTCCCTGTGCGATTCCCAATGCCTGAGCTGCAACCATGGGCCGGGATTTATCAAGGGTTTTCATGGCTGTCATGAAGCCGGTGCCTTCTCTACCAATAAGGTTTTCTGCCGGCACTTTTACATCCTCAAATATGAGTTCGCGTGTACAAGAAGCGCGGATACCCATTTTGTTTTCCTTTTTACCAAAACTGAATCCTTCTGTTCCTTTTTCCACGATGAATGCTGATGCACCGCGAGCCCCTTTTGATTTATTTGTAAGCACAAAAACGGTGTAAATATCTGCCTCTCCGCCATTTGTGATCCATTGCTTTGTGCCGTTAAGTATATAATGATCTCCATCTTTGACTGCGGTGGTTTGAATTCCACTCGCATCGGATCCGGCATTTGCTTCGGTAAGTGCAAAGGCAGCCAACTTTGCTCCATCTGCAATAGGGGGGAGATACTTTTGTTTTTGCTCTTCATTTCCGCTTAGAAGGATCGGGTACATGCCGAGTCCAGTTCCACCAAGTGCAAGTGCAATTCCGCCGTCCACACGGCTCAGTTCTTCCATCAGAATAACAAGATCCATGACCTTACCACCGAACCCTTCATACTTTTCGGGAAGCAGAACACGGAACAGATCGGTCTGTGCCATCTGCTTAACAATATCCCATGGAAAGATTCCCTCCTCATCATATTTTTCTCGTACAGGTTTCATTTTTTCTTCAGCAAGTTGACGTGCAAGCGCTTTGATCTCCTGCTGCTCTTCAGTTAAGAAGTATTCCATACAACCTCCGGAATTAACAATTTTTACCTAAATTAAATCGGGCTCATATTAGTCAAGTTATATGGAATGGAGGCGATATGAGTATTTTGAAAATTAAATTAAATGAACATTTCTCTGAAAGGAATACTTTTTTATTGACATAGATATTGCATAAAAAATATTTTTTCAAGCAAGGAAAGAAAAAAACTAAAAATCTGTAGGCGGTAAGACTATGAATAATCGTAGTAAACTAACTGTATTTGTACTTGCGATGATGAATGTTGCCGTTGTTATGAGTCTTCGCGGGCTTCCGATGATGGCGAAGGAAGGTATGTCCATGATCTTCTACCTTCTTTTTGCGTCGGTCCTGTTTCTTATTCCGGTTTCTCTCGTATCGGCAGAGCTAGCAACCGGATGGCCAAAAAATGGTGGAGTGTACATTTGGGTAAAAGAAGCTTTTGGTTCAAAACTGGGCTTCACCGCAATCTGGCTTCAATGGATTCAAAATGTCATTTGGTATCCGACTGTTCTCGCCTTTGCTGCAGGGGCTCTGTCATATCTTTTCATGGATCAATCACTGGCAACCAACAAAATATTCAGTGTTGCTGTAATAATAATAGTTTATTGGGGTGCCACTCTTGTCAACCTTCGAGGTATGAAATCCGCTGGTTGGCTAACTACAACAGGCGTAATCGGTGGAACTTTAATACCAGGTGTTTTTATTATTGTACTTGGCATCATCTGGATAGTAGGTGGGAATCCCCTAGCTTTCAAATCTGTGGGAGAAGCCCAATCCTTCCTTCCTGATTTTGGCAACCTTAATAGTCTTGCATTTCTGGGCGGTATAGTTTTACTTTTCGCAGGGATGGAAGTTGGTGCTGTTCATGTAAACGAACTGAAAAATCCTAAGAAGCAGTTTCCTGCTGCTATTTTCATGGCGATGTTCATAATAATCGGTATTTTCACACTGGGAGCATTTTCAATAGCGTCAGTTCTCCCGGCAGATCAAATAAGTCTGACATCCGGAATAATGCAGGGGCTGGATAGTTTCCTTTTGAAATTCGACATTCTCTGGATGCTTCCGATAATGGGATTTCTTGTTGCTTTTGGAGCCATCGGCGGAGTAACTGCATGGATTGCGGGTCCGAGCAAAGGACTTCTCGCCACAGCACAAGAGGGTGAGTTGCCTCCATTTCTTCAAAAAGTAAATAAGAACGGAATACAAGTAAACATTCTTTTGATTCAGGGAATAATCGTTACTCTAGTGTCACTTGTTTATCTCCTTATGCCCAATGTAAGCAGTGCTTTCTTCCTTCTGACCGCTCTTACCGCCTGCCTTTATCTGTTTATGTATATCCTTCTTTATGCAGCTGCAATCAAACTGCGTTTTTCAAAGCCGGAAGTGCCGAGGGCTTTCAAGGTTCCGGGAGGAAACATTGGCATGTGTATAATAGCCGGGATCGGCATGCTTGCCGTGCTGTTCGCTTTCATCATCCTGTTCTTTCCACCGAGTAACCTTACGGTGGGAAGTCCCTTGTTCTATACACTCTTCATAGCTATAGGAGTGATAGTCTTCGTTTCTCTTCCTATTATCATTAACCACTTCAAGAAACCCAGTTGGATGCCCAAGCAAAAAACAGACTCAATAACTAAATGAAGAGGAGATAAAAAAATGCTTCATGAAAAGAAGAAAGAAAAACTAGAGAAGTTGATCGCTCCAACCTACGGTTCAGAATTCGCAGCAAAATCACTCCCCAAATACAAGATGCCTGAAGAAGATATGCCGCCTCGTGATGCTTATCGCCTTGTTCATGATGAACTCATGCTCGACGGAAACTCTCGTCAGAATCTTGCTACATTCTGCACGACCTTTCTAGAACCCGAAGTCCAGCAGCTCATGACCGATTGCGTTGATAAGAATATGATAGACAAAGATGAGTATCCACAGACTGCGGAGATTGAAAACAGATGTGTTCATATTCTCGCGGATCTCTGGAACTCTCCCGAAACAGCTTCTACCATTGGCTGTTCCACAACCGGTTCGAGCGAAGCGGCAATGCTGGGCGGAATGGCAATGAAATGGAACTGGCGCTCCAAAATGAAAGCCAAGGGTAAACCTACCGATAAACCGAATATGGTCTGCGGTCCCGTTCAGATATGCTGGCACAAGTTTGCCCGTTACTGGGATGTGGAAATTCGAGAGATCCCGATGGAAGGCAACCGCCTGATAATGACACCGGAAGAAGTTATCAAGCGTTGTGACGAAAACACGATCTGTGTTGTTCCGACACTTGGCGTAACTTTTACCGGTCAATACGAACCGGTCAAGGAAGTGAGTGATGCACTTGACATACTCCAGCAGGATACAGGGTTGGATATTCCCATTCATGTTGATGGAGCAAGCGGTGCTTTTATTGCCCCCTTCCTTCACCCTGAGCTGCTATGGGACTTCCGCCTGCCAAGGGTAAAATCCATAAATGGATCCGGTCATAAATTCGGTCTTGCTCCTCTTGGAGTCGGCTGGGCATTGTGGCGAACGAAAGAAGACCTTCCCGAAGATCTTATTTTCTATGTGAATTATCTTGGTGGTAACATGCCTACCTTTGCGTTGAACTTCTCCCGTCCGGGAGGAGAAATAATCGCGCAGTACTACAACTTTATCAGGCTTGGAAAAAAAGGTTACCGAGAAATACACAAAGCCTGTCAGGATGTTGCTGTTTACCTTTCGGAAGAGATCGGCAAGATTGGTCCTTTTGAGATCATTTATGACGGTAAGGGCGGCATACTTGCTCTCTGCTGGAAACTCAAAGAAGACAAGAAATACAATTTTACTCTCTTTGACCTTGCAGACAGGCTTCGTTCAAGGGGGTGGCTCGTTCCCGCTTATTCCATGCCTGCAAACAGAGAAGACCTCGTGGTACAGAGAATTCTCGTCCGTCATGGAACAAGTATGGACCTTGCAAATCTTCTCCTTGACGATATCAGAAGCTGCCTTGACCATTTCGGAAAACATCCTGTCAGCAAACCTCTCACCGAAAAGGAAGCCGGCGGCTTCAAGCACTCTTAAACATCTTCAGATGCTTTCTGTTTTTATAGCAAATCTCAAATGGTATTCTATTTCAAATACTCATATACCTTCTCTCGTTGTCATAGAACTCAAAGTATTTTATCAGTCTCCTACTTGAGAAGTAATCAAGATATTCCTTCAAGTATAATTCATTATAATTTGCAATACGGCAGAGCTGTTCGGCTATGATGTTGTTGAACGCTCTGCCCTTGCCATCCATGCTGATGCTGACGTAAATTATTCTGTTTATGATGTTTCTAATTTTCTGAGAACCCGCGGGTGGCTTATTCCGGCATATACTTTGCCTGAGAATGCAACCGCCATAGCTGTCCTAACTCGGGTAAATCCTGTAGGATAATTATTTTAACGAGGTAAATCCAGAATGACGGCTATCCAACAGGGTAAACCGAAACCAAAAAGAATTTACCACCAGTCTCCGTTGCATTTCAGTCTTCGCTACGCTACGCCCCGACAAAACGCCTTGGCAGGCAGAGGAATTACTATTTTTGATAGGTAATTTTCAATAAAATGCATGTCATTCCCGTGAAAACGGGAATCCAGTATTTTTTATAAAGATGGAAAATTTGATTATAAATCATAACCGAATCCTCTCTACAAAAGGCATCACAGAATTAGATGAAATTATTTTGCCAAAATATAGCAGAATTATAGAATTAAGTGACTAAATCCTGCTTGTAAAAAGCACTATATTTCATATCTCTGCTCTCTGATTAGTTGTTAGTATTTCTAATAAATAGGGCAATTTTTCTTTGACAAATAAACGATAATATAAAAAATTGCAATTATTACTTGAATCTACGAAATCAAAAATAAATTAACTCGGTAGTTGCTAAAAGAAAGTTGATGTAAAAAATGAAAGTATGGATCTAAGAATAGGTTATATGAAGAATGTTAATGTCAAAATTAGGAAATCGGCTTTTGTCAGAGAGTTACTCAACTTTTTGGCTGGGATTATCTCCTTTTCTGCCGGCGGATTATGCGAGGTAACTATTATATTAACTTCAAATTATTAAATAGTACACATGAAAAATCCTATTATAGGAGGAATAAAAATGTTAAAACCGATTAGGAATCACAATTTTTCAGCGAAAAAGATATTAACCGTAGTATCAATTCTATTTATATTTATTACAATGAATCTTTACGGAAATTTTGTAGATATTAAGACAGCTGAAGAAGTTGCTTGTAATTGGTATCAACATTGGGTGCCATATCAGATTGATAGCTTTAATGTCAAAGACGTCTTTATAGAAGAGTATAACGATCACCCAAGTTTCTATATTTTTACATTTGAAACGAATGGCTTTGTAATTGTATCTGCAGATGATGCTGCGATTCCGATTCTCGGATACTCTTTTATATCTGAAACAAAAGAAAATATTACTCATCCGCCGCTGGCTGAGTGGATGGATAATTATCATCAACAGATTGATTATATAATTAATCAAAATATTGATAACAATGAAACAATTGGTCTTTGGCAGAATATTCTAAAAAAGGATTTTACATCTTTTGGTAAAGGAAGAGATGTGTTACCATTATTATCAATTACCTGGAATCAGAATTGGCCATATAATGAGCTTTGTCCTGCCGGTGCTGGTTCAGGTGGACATGTCTATGCAGGATGTGTAGCTACTGCTATGGGGCAAGTTATGAAATATCATAACCATCCGAGTCCTGGTGTAAGTTTACATAGTTACATTCATCCTACTTATGGTAGTTTGTCTGCGGATTTCAGTACAACATATTATGATTGGATGAATATGCCGGATAATATTAGTTCAAGCAATATACCTATTGCGACACTTCTTTATCATTCCGGCGTAGCAGTTGAAATGAATTATAGTCCCAGTGGATCCGGTGCAAGCACAGTTTTTGCAATAATCGCTTTAAGAACATATTTCAATTATGATACTTCATCACAACTTGTTTATAAAGTGGATTATTCGGTTTTGGACTGGGAAAATGTATTAACAACTGAACTTGATAATAGCCGACCCATGCTCTATGCAGGCACAAATCCTTCAAGTGGAGCCGGACATGCTTTTGTATGTGATGGCTATCAAAGTACAAACTATTTCCATTTTAACTGGGGATGGTCCGGTTACTACGATGGATATTATTATCTGAATAGTTTGAATCCCGGAACTCATGATTATACAAACGATCAGCAAGCAATTATCGGGCTCGTACCAAACACATCTTCCTATGTGTATCCTCTTTATAGTGGATTTGAATATACAAAGTATGATTGGACTATAATAGATAATGATGGAGATGGTAATAAGTGGAGACGATGGAGTTATCCACACACAGGTGCCAAATGTATAGGAGTGCATGTGAATCCTTCGGGAAGCGATGACTGGCTTATCTCAAGACAATTGGGCTTATCGGACAATTCGGCGATCAGTTTTTCCTTCTGGGCACGCTCATGGTACTCAGCAGAACCTCAAGATTTTAATGTAAAACTCTCTACAACAGGTAACAATATAAGTGATTTCACAACGACATTAGAATCGGTAAACAATGCTCCTGTTGCCTGGACAGAATACAGCTATGACCTTAGTTCTTACGCCGGACAAAATATTTATCTTGCTGTTCAATGTGTAAGTACTAATGACTCATATTTAATGGCAGATGATTTTGCTGTAACGGTTAACTGTTATCCTGTAGCGGATGCGGGCATAGATACGACAGCAAATATGGGGAGCTTAGTAACATTAGATGGCTCGGATTCATATGATCAGTATGGTGGAAGTATAAATTATAATTGGAGTGCTCCTGCAGGGATCACACTTTCGGATTCCACGATAGTAAATCCAACCTTTACAACTCCCACAGTTAGTGATTCCACGGATTATGCCTTTACATTAATAGTTGATGATGGACTAATTTATTCCGATCCGGACACAGTTGTAGTTACTGTTATTCCATTTGGCATAGACGATGATATTCTTTACCCACTTGCTACACAAATTAGTGAGAACTACCCTAATCCATTCAATCAGGCGACCACGATCAAGTATGCTCTTAAAGTTAATTCGGAGATTTCTATTGAGATTTATAATATCAAAGGGCAGAAAATAAGAACTCTTATTGATTCTAAAATGCAATCTGGTCCTCATAGTATATTTTGGGATGGGAAAGACGAAAAAGGACAAGCTGTTCCAAGCGGAATTTATTTCAGTAAAATATTTATTAAAGGTGAATCATCTGCAGGTGGAGCAACCGAGAATTACAATAAAGTACGCAAGATGGTATTGCTGAGATAAGAGATCTAATTAAAAAATACTAGTGATAAGTCAATTGTTAAATGACGCAAATTGAATTTTAACAAAGTT
>JAUWPE010000072.1 GCA_030611765.1 Candidatus Cloacimonadota bacterium
TATTTACCTTAACGGATGGCAGATCGAATTTTCTCCTGCCACTTTTCAAAATATTTTCAATAGTAGTCTTCAGTACGGGAATATCGGTTATCAGCTCCAATATATTTTTTCCGACAGCGCTGTTTACAGACATTTTCTTTCCAATATAGTCAATTGCAAAAGAATTGGTAAGTATAATTTCACCTTCCAAATCGAAAGCAATGATCCCATACGGTGCATTACCAATGATGGAAACCAGAAATTCTTTCACTTCAAAAAGGGCTTTTTCTTGTTCACGATCAATAATACTCATAGTATTTTACCTTCTTACATATTCATTCTAAGCGTTCATCTCTCACAATTTATGTCATTCGTCATTTCTGTTAATCTTTCCCAACGTATTCAGAATTCAGAAGCCCGAATTCAGAATTGAAGAAAGGTATGACTCAAGCAATTTGCTTACCTCCTCAAGTTGATTCCTTAGCCGAAGATTATCGCCATAATCGAGATCTTTTGCTAATATTAGATAATACCGGGATTCTTCAAGGGAGCCTTGTGCGATATTTAAATATCTTGCCTTATCAGGCTTGGTCCTTTTTTTAAAGCCTTCCGCAATATTCGCAGGAATGGAAACAGCAGATCTTCTTAGTTGTGACGTCAATCCATAAAGCTCATTCTTAGGGAACGATTCACTATATCGATATACCAACAAAACAAATTGATGCGCTTTTTGCCAAACAATCAAATCTTGAAAATTTTTTGCAGGTGGTCGTTTCATTCTGACTCCTGAATTCTGACTCCTTGAGATTTACCTTTTCCTTTTTGCTACAAGAACCGTTGCATCTCCATATTGGCGGCAATAGTTCTCCATAATGAAATTGGCAATATGCTGTGCGTCTCGGTCAAGTGGCAGATCTTCCTCTGAGAAGCGGGATTTAATTCCATCAGAACACATTATAATTATGATTTTACGACGGCAGCGGAATTTCTGCAATTTTAAATTCGGCAGCCGGAAATCTCCCACAATTCCCATCTGACTTATCGGATGTATTTTAGGGCTTGTACCCATTACATCAATGGTGGTATCTCCCACTCCCACATATTCCAGGGAACGAGGTTTTAAGAGCAGGATTCCTAATACACAACTTCTAACCAAAGAAATATCAAATGCTTTTCTTATGTTCCTATGGCATTTTTTTACAATTGTAACCAAATCAGATCTATAATTTTCATTGATAATTTTTTTTACGAAGGTAGCAACTTCATAGGCATGTAATCCATTGCCGGTGCCGTCGATAACAGCGAGGAGTACTTTATCTCCTTCAAATTCTTTAATGATAAATGCATCGCCATTAACAGTATAGCGTTCATCATTTAAAGAAATTATCCCGTATTCAATTTCTTCTTCGGGGATAGGTAGATATTTCTTCATAATGATCCTGGTACCCATTCCGGGTTTTGAACGTATGGCAAATTCGTCCATTGCCCTTTGAGCTGCATTCAAGCCTACACCCAAAGAACCGACTTTACTTGAATATCCTTCCTGCATCGCCATTTTTACACTTTTCACGCCTTGCCCGTTATCCCGTACAAAAAATTCAAGACCTTTTTTGTTTGCTGATAGTCGTATGGATAAAGTGCCCTTCCCGGCGTGTTTAACTGCGTTCCCGACGATCTCTGAGACAGCAAGAGCTACCTGGGCACAATCATCTTTATCAAATCCTAAATCGGAAGCTATGTCGGAAGCCACATCTCTTGCCTCTGCAGTACTTTGTTCATTCTCAATTTCTATTGTAACAGTTTCAAAGCGATCGATATTTATACTCCTTTTTGTATTTAACGAGAACTCGTTTCCAAGCCCCAGCTTGGAAATGTGTGTGTTGGTTACCAAGCTGGGGCTTTGTAACCAGAATCTAATTAACACTCAAGAATACCAACTTCCATTATGAATTAAAAAATTCTTTAAAATGCGCAAATTATCTAACGGGGTAAAGTATGTTTTTTTAATTTCTAACTTATCTACCCCATCTTTCCAAAGAGAGGGGGCGGGGGTGAGTTTCCCTATTTAATTTCAACCAGTTTTAGTCCCTGCATCTTAAACACTATTTTAATAGCAGATTTAAGGTTTCTGGCTATAGTGAATTCTTTCATTCCAACACCGACAGAAACCATAACCTGAGCAACTTGCGGCATAATTCCACAAAATACAGTGTTTACACCAACAAGAGAGAATGTTTCTCCCAATCTTGCCAGATGTGTTGCTACAGCAGAATCTATAATGTCAACATTGGAGAGATCAACTATAATTATCTCGATTCCGGTAGCAGAAAGCATGTCCAGAATCTTGTCGGTAATTAATTTCATCCTGGAGGAGTCCAATGTACCGAAGAACCCGGAATAAAGGCATTTGTCGGTGATCTCATTTACAACAATGGGGATTTCACCTGCGATTTTTTTGCGGCTGATAGCCACTTTTGCATCTGCTTCGTTTCTTTTTGGCATGTTTGCCTCCCTTAATTTTTTTTCTGATAGTTGTTCAATGGTTTTATCATTGTTTTTCATTTGTATTGTGCTTATTACGTCTCTTTTTTGTTTTTCATTGTTATCCATAATATTTTATGTTAATCTGAATTAATCTTCAATCGCTTCAACATTTGCTCGAGGTACAGTAACCTCAATTCCATCTTCCATTTTCGCCTTGAGTACCCGTACTTTAGTTTCGGATTCAACAATCACAAGATCTTCCGGAAGTGCTGTAACTTTGCAGATTTCTCCGAAATGAGGTTCTCGGATAATTCGGATAGTGCTTCCTATTTGCAATCCGTGAATCTGCCTCTTCTCAGCTTTGAGTTCTTCTTCTTTAAAAGGAATCGGAATAATGATCTCGGGTCTCATCACGCCGGCTCGGATCTGTGTTTTACCGTGCATGGATGCCTTATAGCCCTCAAATTCTTTCAATATTTCAAAGGTTTTTGCAGCCATTTTGATCGGACCGAATCCTTCTGTGAGTACGATCGTCAAACCGATCTCTTCATGTCCTGTAATTGCAACACCGATATCATAACCAAGTAAATCCTTGAGATCCTGGTCGTCGAGACCGCCTACGACAATACCTTTTGCATTTACCTGTACTGCTTTTTTGATCGCCGGTAAACGTACAATAGTACCACCAACAATGATCTTATCTTTGCACGAATTATCGATCTGCTCAGGCATAAGTTCAGCATCTGGTGCATCAACGAGTACTTTTATTTCACCGGTTATCTCACCGCCGATACCGAAAATTCCCTGAATATATGCAGATTTATTTTCGATCTCAACACCTTCATTTTCATAAACTTTGCTGACCACACCGTCCATAAAAGCTTTCACGGTTATTGGAACCGGTGGTTCACGAAGAAGAACCTGTCCTGTAATGCTTGAGATATTCTCGACTGTGCCGGTTATTGGTGATTTAACAACATTCTTGAACATACCAAAGAAACTCTGACTCATGGCTAGAGGTTCATCTTTTTTGATCGTTTCACCTTCTTTTTTCTGCATTTTAGACAGAACATCAGATGGCGGGATACCGAGTTTATTTGCAATATTAATTGGTATAACGTCACCCGGCAAGTCTGTTTTCGCGACATTATCATCTGCGGTGACTCTATCTCCTACTTTTACGACAACTTCACCTTTGAGAGGAAGAATTCTGTCTTTTCTCAGTATGATGCTTTTTGTTATTGTTAATCCGGGAGTGTATATTTGTGCCATCTGAACCTCCTATGATAACCATTTTTCGGGATAGACTTCCAGTGCCTTCATCCACTTTTTCAACGATTGTACACGTGCTGCATTATCTTCTGGAATATGAGCAGTCATTGTTTCTTTGTTCAATTTCTCATCGAAATAAGGTACTCTTCCACGTGTATCAATAATAATACCAACAACTCCGCCAGAGATCGTAGTCTCAACTTCATTATTCTTACCCATACCAAGATCGAGTCCACTCATAGGTTTCAAAATCGCTTTTGCTTTCTCGTCAACACCAAGATCCAATTTGATCATCTCTCCAAATGGTATATTCTCTTCGAATATCTCTCCATTTGGCAATTCGATCTTCGCACTAAGTGCAATTTTGCCTTCTTTATATTTTCCTTTTGGTGCAATACATGTTCCAAGATGAATAAGACAGTCTTTTTCAAAAACTTCTGTTGCTGCCCCTTCACAGATCGTTGACAGAACACCAAGCTGGGGCATCATGAAGATACTATCAACAGCAAGGCGTGTGATACCTTCCGGAAGAAATGCATCGATCATCATCATTGCAGCCTGATTTCTGCGTGGTGCATGAGAAAGCACACCTCCACTACCAACCAATATAGCGAGAGTCATCATATTTACAATGGTTTCGCCTGATGTTGATTGAGAGAATGCTTCAGAAATTTCTCTTTCTCTCTGTGTGCCCTTTAGTGTAACTGCAAATTCCTTATGCTGTTCAAAAGCAAGGCGAAGCGCTTCTTTTGCGATCGCTTGTTCGAGCATTAATTCTTCAGCAAGGAAAGGGATCGTAGTAGGTCGGATCATCTTATTTTTGATCATATTACGTAGTTGAGTTTCTGGAATATCAAAGGGAACCCAACGCAAAATATTCTTGATACCTGTCGAAGCAAGCACATTAGAAATACTGTAACTCAATCCAAGGTTTGCACTTACTGTTCTGTTGAATACCTGCTCTTCTGTAAAGACCGAGAAAATATCAGTTGTTGCTCCGCCGATATCCACGCCCACAACTTCGATATTTTCAAGGCGCGCAATTGTCTGCATGATATTTCCGACAGCGGCGGGTGTAGGCATGATGGGCACTTTTTCAATTTTACCATCTTCTGTTTCAGCTCTTGCCCAGTCCATAAGCTTCTTGTAACCTGGCGCTTGTGCCATCACATGCTCCATAAAGAGATCGTGTATCTTATCACGTGCAGGTCCAAGATTTTCTCTTTCAAGCACAGGACGAATATTGTCTGTAATGATAAGATCAACTTTATCGCCCAATGTTTTTTTAACAGCTTCACGTGCTTCTATATTACCCGCATAAATAACAGGCAACTTATATTCTGAACCGAGACGCGGTTTGGGATCTGCTGCAGCAATTATCTCTGCGAGCTCAACCACATGCTTGGTCGTTCCCCCATCTATTCCTCCGGACAGAAGTATCATGTCCGGTCGGAGATTACGTATCCTTTCGATCCTTTGGTGCGGAAGACGTTTGTCGTTACTTGCAAGCACATCCATCACGATAGCGCCTGCACCGAGAGCAGCACGCTCTGCACTTTCTCCAGTCATGCTTTTCACTACACCGGCGACCATCATTTGAAGTCCACCACCGGCACTACTGGTTGACACATAAGCATCAACACCTTTTCCGCCATCTTGAGGTACTTCGATTGTTTCATCCTTGATGATATATCTGTCTTTTTCTCCTAGAATATGTACGAGATCTTCAACCTCTTCAACAGCATTCAACACACCTTTTGTCACATCATCAAAGGGTGCTTCGACAGTTGTAGGAGCTTCCCCTCGCACGATCAAACGATACTCATCTTCGATCTTTTTAATTAATATGGCTTTCGTCGTTGTACTACCACAGTCAGTAGCCAATATTGAACGTAGCTCTTTTGCCATATTTCCTCCGATTTATTTCACTTTATTTTTTAATTCTTTTTTCTTTTTCTTCAATTCTTTTGCCTTTTTCTTTTCAGCTTTCAGTTTCTTATGAAACTCAGCATCTTTTTCGTCAATCTTATTAAGAAGATATTTCACATTTTCATCATCTTCTAGAGAACAAGCAAATTTTTGATACTCTTTGGGCTTAAAAATCAGCTCTGCAAAAGGAGCGATCATATAAAGGATCTGGCTTGCAATAAAGTTCAATGGCTTGAGTGATTCAATCAGCAGAATCGCAGCAGAACCCATTCTTCTTTCGACAATGAACTTAGCGGTCCTGTCCATTAATTCATGGGCATCGTCTTTTGAAACTTCTACAATTACATCTATCATGCTTTATGCTCTCGCCAATGTGCATACGTAAATATGCTTCGCAAGATTCTCCTTCAATAAAAGTGCGATTGATTTCATTGTTGATCCAGTTGTTAAAACATCGTCAACTAATAATAAAGATTTATTCTCAATAGCACCAATATTTTTTACCTGAAAAGCATTAGCAACGTTTTTTTCGCGTTCGTGTTTTTTTAACTTTGTTTGTGTCTGTGTAAATTTTTTTCTTTTTAGCACATTCTTTAGAATTGGGATATCCAACTTCGTTGATAGGGCTTTAGCAATTATTTCAGATTGATTGAATCCACGAAATCTTTTCTTTGTTTTATGAAGCGGAACCGGGATGATATAATCAGTGTTGGAAATAAATGAGTAGGTTGAGATGATCTCAGCAAGTTTGTATCCGAGAAAAGTACCGATCTTTTTGGATTCATTATATTTGAAATTATGGATCATTCTTTGCAATGGAAGGTTGAAAATATATGCGATTACAACTTCATCAAATGGATATTCCTGTTTGCATTC
Source organism: Candidatus Cloacimonadota bacterium (assembly GCA_030611765.1). GTDB lineage: Bacteria > Cloacimonadota > Cloacimonadia > JGIOTU-2 > JGIOTU-2 > Celaenobacter. The sequence continues at coordinate 6,541 of JAUWPE010000072.1, forward strand.
TTCGCAAATGAAGCTGTTCACGGTATTCTTATTACAAAACACACATGAGTTTTCTTTTAACCCGACAAGTTCATTAGAGCATTTCTCGCAGAGAATTGCAGAATCATTAATTCGTTCATTACAGGAAAAACAATGAGGAGGAAAGAAAAGGTTCGAAAGAGAATGTAATAACGTCACAGAAGTCCACATGAGTGAAAATTATTTATATAAATCATATTTTTCCATTATTATTTTTCGGGATGAACGATTTATTAAATTTCAAAGTTCTAATTTATAATGTCAAATAAAATGACAAAGCCAAAATGTCAAAGTAATTTCTTCGTCATTTTTTAAATGTGGAACTGCTTTTGAAATCATTCTCAACCAATTTTTTGATTCTTTATGCTCATTTGTAAAAATACCTATTGCATGTTGGAAATCTTTTTCTATTTGATATTTGACATTTCGTTAGTCCAGATGCATCGGGAGTAATTAGAAATTCAAATTTCACAAAATGGAAATCACTTAAATAAATCATATTTCAAACTTATATAATATATGTTTGCGAAACTTAATTAGAGACTGTCCGTAAAGTCGCATATCTGGTAGAATTATATTATTCATTCTTTTTACCTCAACCCCACAGTGAAATAGAAAAAGAGATTTCACGTGGTAAACCTAACCCCTTCTCCTACGAGGAGAAGGGTAACTTTTGTCTCCCTCTCCTCGATAGGAGAGGGCCGGGGTGAGGTCGAAAATCATAGTTTACGGACAGACACTAATTAACGTCATTTCTCTACAAACTTCTTTATAGAAAGGAATATCTGTTGTCCATCTTTTGAGCCGCAGATAGGATCAGAGCTCCGCTCAGGATGCGGCATCATACCAAGTACATTGCCTTCTTTATTCACAATACCTGCGATGTTAAACAAAGAACCGTTCGGATTTGTGCTGTCATCAATATGCCCTTCTTTATCACAGTATTGAAAAACGATCTGCTTATTATCCTGCAGCGCTTTCAATCCCTCATCATCAATGAAGAAATTTCCTTCATTATGAGCGATTGGTATATCAAGAATCTGATTTTTTTCGATTATATGCGTATAAGGAGTTGTATTGTTCACTACTTTCACGTATTGATGCTTACAGATGAAGAGCAATGATTTATTTTGCAAGAGCGTACCAGGAAGCAGTTTTGTTTCTGTTAGAACCTGAAAGCCATTGCAAATACCAATGACCAATCCACCATTTTTGGCAAAGGAGATAACTTCTTTCATAATAGGACTGAATTTTGCGATCGCTCCCGCTCGAAGATAATCTCCATAAGAAAATCCGCCAGGTATGATGACACAATCTGGATCTTTAAGTACGGTATCTTTATGCCATACATATTCCACTTCAGCACCCATGAGATTTTTCGTCACAAAATATGCATCATAATCACAATTTGAGCCCGGAAATATTATTATGTTATACTTCATATATTTTCTCTAATTTCCTAACCTGGATAAAACAGTAAAAATTTAACAATAATTTCTAAATCCAAATTTCTAATGTCAAATAAAATGACAAAGCCAAAATGTCAAATTAATTTTTTTAGTCATTTTTTTTATTACGGGACCGTTTTTTACAATCATTCTCAACAAATGTTTTGATTCTTTAGATTCCTCAATATAATAATTTTCAAATTTGATGATATCCTCATCATATTTTGCAGTTCTTTCCTCTAAATCGTATCTTTTTATTTGTCATTTGTCATTAGAAATTTTATTAGGAATTAGGTGATTTGTAATTTGAAATTCTTAATAATCATATTTTACTTTTATAGTATATAATACGAAACCCGAGTGATATTATTCGTCATGAATATCATAATAATAGGTTTCAATATTCGGATTTGCCAGGACTTTATCGCAGATCTCATCGATTTCTTTTGAGATATCAGTTTCATTTTCTGCATTGAGCGTAACTTCGAACATCTTGCTAGCACGAACTTCTGAGACGTTGTCATAACCGAGTGTATGCAAGACATTCATTATCACTTTTCCTTGCGGATCGAGTACTTGAGGTTTTAGTGTAACGTATATTGTTGCTTTTCGCACATCTACTCCTACATATTAATACTTTTAACCATCCGACTACGCTGCGCTTCGCCGTGACAGGCGAAAGGCACCCCAGTCGAATAAAAAACAAATCCAACGGGGCAGGCTAAAATCACGAAAAATGGGATTTATTAATTTCTTGTTTATTTCGTGATTCATAATATTATTCTATCAATAGTTATTTTTTGACAAGATGAAAAGTTTACTAATAAGTCCAATTTTAACTTGATTACTTTATGATAATTAAAAAGTTGAGCACTATGAATATCAGAAATTTTAGTTACTGCTTTTATCTCAATAAGAATTGAATCGAAGCATATAAAATCTGCTCTGTAAGTTTTGTTTAATGGAATGTTTTTATAACTTAATCTGATCTCTGCTTGGCTTTTAAATGAAATTTTTCTTAAAGCAAACTCTTTTTCTAAACACTCTTGATAGACTGCCTCTAAAAATTCTGAACCCATTATTTTATATACTTCAAAAATTGCTCCTTGAATTGCATAACTTTTTTCTTTGAAAATAATTTTTTCGAGTTTTTCGTGTATTTCGTGGTTCATAATATTTTTCTTACATATCAAAAACTCTTGAAAATATAGAATCAACATTATCAGTAAATTTATCTAAACTGAACAGGGAAATGATCTCATTTTCATTTATTAATGAGGTGAATTCCCTACTTCGTTTCAAAATATCTTGAAAATCTTCTTTTGTTTGCCAGCATTCCATTGCGGCTTTCTGTACTATCTCGTATGCTTTTTCCCGCGAGATACCTTTCTTTGCAAGGGCAAGAAGTACGGATTGGCTATATATCAGCCCATTTGTAAGATCAACATTTTCTATCATTCTTTCGGGGAATACCACAAGATTCTCAATGAGGGTAGTAGTTTTGACCAATAAATAATGTATCAGCGAGGTTGAGTCCGGGATGATTATCCTTTCCGTTGAGGAATGGCTGATATCCCGCTCATGCCAGAGTGCATTATTCTCAAAGCCGGTCATTGCATTACTGCGTAAGATACGAGCAAGACCGCAGATACGCTCAGCAATAATTGGATTTTTCTTATGAGGCATTGCAGAAGAACCCTTTTGTCCTTTTGAAAAATTCTCCTCTACTTCATGAACTTCCGTTCTTTGAAGATGGCGAATTTCCAAAGCTATCTTTTCGAGTGTACTTCCTATGATAGCAATTGATGAAAGATATTCCGCATACCTGTCTCTTTGAATGACCTGTGTGGAGATGTTAACCTGCTTCAGTCCAAGCTTTTTACATACATAGGTTTCCACTTCCATAGAAAGATGTGCATAATTACCAACTGCTCCGGATATTTGCCCTACTGAGATCGCTTCGATTGCTCGTTGCCAGCGAATGAGATTTCTGTGCATTTCATCATACCAGAGTGCGAGTTTAAGCCCGAAAGTAGTTGGCTCTGCATGAATGCCGTGGGAGCGTCCTATACAGAGTGTGTTTTTATACTTATAAGCACTTTCTTTAAGTGTATCCATACATGTTTGGATCGAAGAAAGAATTATCTCTCCTGCCTGTTTCATTAATATCGAGTTTGCTGTATCGATCACATCA
>JAUWPE010000106.1 GCA_030611765.1 Candidatus Cloacimonadota bacterium
GCCCTGAGCATAGAGCACAGCGATCTTATCATAAACAAATTTTTTCTTATGCGGTTTATAAAGACTGAATTTCACGACCGGGTTATCCTTCACGACCTCCGCTTCAAAATCCTGTTCATCACCAAGATGATCAACGAGTCCATATTCAAGCGCCTGATCTCCCGAAAGAAAATACTCGTCCCGCTCCTCAAAAATAACATCAATATCTTCACTTGTGATATTTCTTGCAATTTGCAGATCAGAAACATAGACATCATATAGCCCGTCAACAATTCGTGTAAGATCTTCTTTCAGCTCGTGTGACATTGTTTTTCGGTCAAATATCTCGCCTGTGCCTTTATACTTGCCTGCATGAAGGACAGTGACATCTATGCCGATCTTATCGAGCAAACCCTCATAATAGCTGAGTTCTATTCCTATTCCGCTCAGCACAATGCCTGCCGTAGAACTCGGATTGAAGTAAATTTTATTGGCTGTCGATGCGAGATAATATCCCTTATCATAAGTAAAATCAATATATGCAAATAGGTCTTTCCCGCTATCCTTGAATTCAATGAGCTTGTCATGCAGCTCTTTGGTAAGCGCCCATCCGCCCATATACATTCCCGGTTTTATAATGATACCTTTTATTCGTTTATCCTGCATTGCGGCATCGATCTTTCTGCACATATCGCCGATCGACATTGCCTCCCGGATGAAGAAAATATCTTTGTATTCATTATGATCATAGTGCAGTCCACCGAGCGAAAGCTCGAGATAGGTATTATCGTGGATCTTCACCTTCGGCTTAGATGGTAAAGAGTTTGCAAGAATAATGATGAGCAGCACCATCAGTACGCCGATCACTGCAAATATCCAAAGTATGACTTTCCCAACTGTTTTCATCTTATGCTCCTTTTTTTATTGTTTCTATAGTATTTGAAAGCTCCAAAAATTCCTGAACAGATAACGCTTCAGGTCTTCGTGTAAAATCCATTGCTGAAGTGTCTAATAATTGTTCATACTCATTTTTGGCAAGAAAAGGTTTCAAGCTCACGCGTAACATTTTTCTACGATGATTAAATACCTCATCAATGAGATCCCACAATTGCTTATGATTAAGTATTTCAGGGACATCCTGTTTGGGAAAAAGCTGAACTACTGCAGAACGCACTTTGGGTTGAGGACGAAACACATGAGGTGGCACGATAAATTCCTTTTTTATTCTGAAATAGAGCTGCAATTTGATGCTAAGTTTTCCATATTCTTTATTTCCGGATGGAGCACAAATGCGGTCTGCAACTTCATCCTGGATCATAACTGTGATGCTTGAGAAGAGATTTCTATATTCAAGAATTTTGAAAAGCACAGGTGAGGTGATCTGATACGGCAGATTGGCAACGATCTTTACTTTTTCATTATCAAAATACTTATTGAAATCAACCTGAAGTATATCGCTGTTTATAAGATTTAGCTTGGGATTGACATAATGAGATTCCAGATATTGAAACCATTCTTTATCAATTTCAAAAGCATATAATTTTCTGCATTTCTCAAGGAGAATTTTTGTGAGAACTCCGCTGCCCGGTCCTATTTCCCATACTACATCATCTTGATTAACAGCAGCAATTCGGACAATTTTCCTTGCAATATTTTTATCGATGAGAAAATGCTGTCCAAGAGATTTCTTCTTTAATATCAATCTGTTGTTTATAACAACTGAAGTTTCGCAGGAATGGAAATTACTTAAATAAATCATATTTAACCTTTTATAATATATTCTTCTGAATAGATGAGTAAGATTTAAAATAATTTCTAAATCCTAATTTCTAATGTCAAATAAAATGCCAAAACTTAAATGTCAAAGCAATTTTTTATTCCTTGATTTAATTATAATTGATGAGACAATAAATTAAATTCAATAGCTTCTTCCTAATAAATTTTTGCTTCATTTTTTAAATTGTGGAAGGGATTTTTTTAGCAAATTCGATAATATCCTCACCAAATTTTGCAGTTCTCTCCTCTAAATCTAATCTCTTTTTATTTGGCATTTGTCATTTGAAATTTCATTAGAAATTAGATATTTGAAATTAGTTATTCAAATTTCACAGGATGGAAATTACTTAAAAACATCATATTTAACCTTTTATAATATCTGCTGCGAAATTTGAGTTATAACGATATTCACTAATTTATTAGGAACTATGATTACTTTTACGATCTCTTTTCCTTCAGTATATTTTTGAGTTTTTTTGTCAGCAAGGGCTTTCTTCTCGACCTCTTCTTTGGGAGTATCAAGTTCGACCACTATCTTACTGCGTAGTTTTCCGTTTATCTGAATCACATAAGTTACCTGATCCTGCACCAGAAATTTTTCATTATACTGTATCCATGGTGTTTCCAGAATCGATGTCTGATTCCCGAGCATTGACCATATCTCTTCAGAAAGGTGGGGCGCAAAGGGTTGAAGTAATTTCGGCAGCGCCACAACAGCTTCAAAAAAGACAGCTTGAACAATCTGCTCACTCTTATCATTACACTCAAAGGCAGAGATATTGTTCAGATGCTCCATGATCGCTGCGATGGCAGTATTGAACTGCATTCTGTCCTCGATATCTCCTGTCACTTTCTTGATCGTATAATGCGTGCTGAAGCGCAATTTTTTAGCGTCTGACGGCAATTGGGCATTTTCATTATAGCTTTTTGGAAGACTTTTTAGGAAGGTTTGCTTTTCTGTGACAAGCATCCACACCCGGTTCAAAAAACGGAAAGCGCCTTTCACACCTTCATCGTTCCACTCAACATCTTTTTCGGGAGGCGAAGCGAACAGCATGAAGACTCGCAGTGTGTCAGAGCCGAATCTATCAATATATTCCTTCGGATCGACCTCGTTCCCTTTTGACTTTGACATCTTCGCACCGTCTTTTGTGACCATGCCCTGTGTGAGCAAATTAGTGAAGGGTTCATCGGTAGTAACAAGTTCGATATCCCGCATGAATTTATGGAAGAACCGCGCATAGAGAAGATGCATACAGGCATGCTCTATCCCGCCGATATATTGATCGACAGGTAACCAGTAATCCGCTTTTTCTTTCTCAAAAGGAGCATTATCATTGTTCACATCACAGAAACGGGCATAATACCATGATGAATCAAAGAATGTATCCATCGTATCGGTTTCTCTTTGAGCCGGCCCTCCGCATTTTGGGCAAGTCGTATTTAGAAATTCCGGAACGGACAGGAGCGGATTTTTTCGTGTTTTTCCAACCTCAACATTCTTGGGAAGACGTACGGGAAGGTCATCTTCCGGAACGGGAACCGCTCCGCATTCTTTGCAATAAACGATTGGAATAGGTGTTCCCCAATAACGCTGCCGTGAAATTCCCCAATCTCTCAAACGATAATTCGCTGTTTTGTATCCATATCCCTTCTCTTCCATCCAATCTGTGACCTTCTCAATTGCTTTACGAATATTCATATCATCAAAAGGACTGGAATTCACAAGGATCCCGTCATCAATATACGCCTCTTTCATCGAGCTCAGTTCGAGGGTTTTATCAGAATTTTGTATGACAATACGGATTGGCAGTTCATATTTATGTGCGAATTCAAAATCCCGCTGGTCGTGAGCAGGTACGCACATCACTGCACCTGTTCCGTAATCCATAACCACATAGTTCGCTATCCAGATTGGTATCTTCTCACCATTGACAGGATTTACAGCATATTTGTCGGTGAACATACCGATCTTTTCTGTGTCTTCGGCTGTTCTTTTGATCTTGTCCTCATTGAGGATCATATTGATGAAATCCTTTATTTCTTTTTCGCGGGGATTGTCTATCAACAATGTATCAACAAGCGGATGCTCTGCGGCAAGGACCATATAGGTACAGCCGAATATTGTGTCGGGACGTGTAGTAAAGACTGGAATTTCAACATCCTTCTCATCCATTTTGAAAATTATCTGAGTACCAAAACTTTTACCGATCCAGTTCTTCTGCATTGTGATGACACGCTGGGGCCAGTTGCCAAGTTTGGAATGGTCAAGAAGCTCTTCCGCATAATCGGTTATCTTAATAAACCACTGCTCTATCTCTTTTTGCTCAACTTTGGAATCACATCGCCAGCAGATGCCATCCTCTGCCTGTTCATTCGCAAGCACGGTCTGACAGCTCGGGCACCAGTTCACATAGGAAGATTTCTTATAAACAAGTCCCATCTCGAACATTTTCAGGAAGAACCACTGATTCCACATATAATAATCAGCATCGCATGTGATCACTTCTCTATCCCAATCATAGCCGAAACCCACTGCTTTGAACTGCTTGCGTATCTTGTCGATATTCTCGTGTGTAGTTATTTCAGGATGTGAATTGTGCTCAATTGCAAAGTTCTCCGCAGGCATTCCAAAGCTGTCATAACCCATTGGCTGTAGTACTTTATACCCATTCATGATCTTATAACGTGCAATGGCATCGGCAATTGAATAGTTGGACACATGCCCCATATGCAGCACTCCGGACGGATAGGGAAACATTGATAATAGATAAAATTTCTCTCGGGGATCCTCCATATCAACATAAAAAGTACGATTGTCCTCCCAAACTTTTTGCCACCTTGCTTCGATCTCTCTAAATGGATATTCCATAGATGCTCCTAATAAACAATTTATGTATATAGTATGTTGGTTAGCGAAGTACGGTAATTTTCGTCAACATTTTTTCATTTTGAAATTTATCTTCAATAATATTTTAAAACAGGGATACCCCCAAAAATTTGATGAAGATTTTCTGGATAGTGCATGAATAAAGTGTTTTCGGAGAATTCTTAAATTCTGGTTACCAAGCCCCAGCTTGGTAACCCATAATTCATATTAAAATCATCACACAATTTGTATCCACCCTTGCTGTTGTCACCCTGTCAATTTCGACTCCTAAGAAGCGAAGCGACGAGGAGTCGAGGTTGAAGTGAAGCAATACCTCGAATCCTCGCTACGCTTCAGTCTTCACTTCGTTACGCCCCGACAGGTTAGGATTCGAAGTAGATTTATTGAGGTGCTTTTACTATTTATACGAATGATATTCAATAAGTTTTCCTTAAAGTGTCATGAATATGAAAAATTTTGGGGGTATGCCAAATACTATTTTAAAAAAATTGACAGAAAATTATTATGCACAATAAAAGAAAAGTATGAAATGGTTATATGCAATCCTATTAATATTAATTGTAATTATATCCTTTGGTTGTAGTTATGATGAGGCAGAGAACAAAGATCCCATCCCTCCTTCAAAGGTGGAAATGACCCCGCATCTAGGCGATCCCGGTGATCCGGGGTGTGCTTATACGGACAGAAATAACGGCATCGATGCCTATTCCGCCGGAAACTTCAATAATAATTGGATGAAGATCCAGTGGAATGACACTCCTCTTCAAAAGGATGGTGATATTGATCATATTGATATCTGGCGATTTAATGAATACGGGGATACCGCTTATGTCGAACAGATTCGCTTTATTCCGGATTCCTCAACCTATTATGATAAGTTTATTGGAGTAGTGAACGTAATTCAGAGAACATGGTCTTATTTCATTATTCCTTTTGACGAAGCAGGAAACTCTACGAATTCTGATACGGTCTCCTACAGATTGATCGATGTGCCCGGTTTGAAATCACCTGCAGATGACAGCACTTTTTCTGTGAATGATTCAATAAATTTTTCATGGTCTGGCGTTAGCTATACATATAGGATTCTTTTCTTTGATCAAAGTGAAAATCTGCAATATTTCAAAAATTTGATTCCCGGAGAAATGGAGTGCAACATCCCGGAAATTTTAGAAGGTTCTAGTTTTTCTCCAATTCCCGGACAAACCTATATTTGGCGAATCGATGCTTTCGTCGTTGTCGGTGAAGATGAAGGCTCGGAATCTGAAGAGCGTATTATCAATTTTACGCCATAAATAAATTGACGGAAAATTATCAATTGAAAATTTACATCCACAATAGTAAAGGGAGTTCGATATGAAACACCTTTTTGTTATAATAATAAGTATTATAATCTTCAGTACTACCTGTTTTGCACAGGATAGTCCTTCGGTTACTCCATCTGCAGGAAGCTCCGCCTATTCATATTCCGGTACGATGGGGGATGAAGATCAATTAAGAATTTATACCCAAATATGGGGGCAAGTTCGAAAACCAGGGTTTTATCTTCTGCCAGACGACACTGATCTGTTGACCCTTTTATCTCTTGCCGGCGGACCTACGGGAGATGCAAAACTGTCGAAAGTTCGAATTGTTAGACCCAGCCAGGATAATGGACAGGGTGAAATTATATGGGTCAATTTAAAAAAATATCTGGATACGGGAAATTATGACATTATCCCGGTGCTTAAAGCCGGAGATACGGTTGTCGTTTCCGGGACTATATTCTATGGTATGGAGCGTGTTGCGGGCTTTCTTGCAAAATTTGCAACTGTGCTGAGTATTTATAACCTGTATTTAACAATCCAAAATAAATAGACTGAGAGATACATATGGAGCAATTTCCTGAACAAGAACAAGAAATTAAACTAAGAGATTATTATAGAATAATCATTCGATACATAAAACTCATTGCCATCGTTTTTGTGGTGGTGATGGCTGTAACTGTATATTACACAGCCCGTGCACCTCGCATCTATGAAAGCAGCGGAAAGATCCTTTTAGAACTCAACAAGCAGACAGACCTATTTTTTAGTACCGGCGGATTTGGACGAAATGATTTGAACAACCAGATGGAAGTGATAAAAAGTCCTTCTGTAATGGAAAGTGCTATTGAAAAACTCAAAAGAAATCCGGAAGCTGAAAGTTTTCCTATTCTTTCCTCAGATAATCCCAAAGGAATATTAGCCAAAGAAATTGATGTTTCTGCAGCACGAGAAGTGGACATTATTGATGTGTCTTTTAAATCTATCAGTCCGAATGAAGCTCAGGCAGCAGTGGATGCAGTCATGGATAGCTATCAGGATGAGAGCTTGAAATATACACGTGCTGAAGTTACCAGTGTAC
>JAUWPE010000007.1 GCA_030611765.1 Candidatus Cloacimonadota bacterium
TTCCTTTATTCCGGGATTTGCTCTCGCTCAAGACAGCCCGGACACTACCTCTGTTTCTCTTGATTCTCTTGATTATTCGGCGAGAAAGATCATATACCACGTTGACAAAGAACAGATAAAACTCATAGAAAAAGCATTCATTAGATATCATAATTCCTATATTAATTCCGACTCCATGCTCATTGATCTTGATAAAAAAATTGCATTTTCTCACGGAGAATCAGAGCTTTTTGACGGTAAACAAAAAATCTTTGGCTCAACGATCTATTATAATATTGATTCTGAGGAAGGATTGCTTTTCGATGGCAGAACGAAATTTGAAGATGGTTATTATGCCGGTGTGAAGATAAGAAAAGTAGGAAAAGATGTTTTAGACATCGATAATGCAAGATTCACCACCTGTGAGGATGAATCACAGTATTTCATTTTTAGTCCGAAATTCCGAATATTTCTTGATGAAAAAATCGTTGCCAAACCTGTCGTTCTCTACATAAACTATTTCCCTGTCCTCGTGCTTCCCTTTGCGAGTTTCCCGATCAACCAGGAAAGGAGATCCGGATTCTTACTTCCTGAGCCGGGTTACAATAATACTGAAGGTAAATTTTTGAAAGATATTGCTTATTTCCTTTCTTTGGGTGATTATGCAGATATGCTTTTTTCAATTGATCTCATGGAATTGACAGGAATTGAATTCAGGTATCGGGCGCGTTATATCAAACGATACATTCTGGACGGTAGGATAGATTCACGGTTTCTTTATTATCATGAACAACTTAATGATGATTATCGCCTGCGCTGGTCAATTGATGCTTATCATAAGCAGATATTATCTCCTTATAGCAACCTGAGCTTGAAAGCTGATTTTGTAAGCGATGTAAATATTCGTAAAACCAGTGATGATCAGGAAACCAGGATGGATCAATCTCTTCACTCATATATTTATTATTCTTATCTTAAGGACAAAAATACTTTCAATACTACCCTTGATTATAGGAAGGACCTTGTTGATCAGGATCAGACCTATTACTCAAAAATTTATTACTCAACAAAGGGAAAGTTCTTCAATCTATCAGGTTACTGCGATTTCCGAGCATATGCCTATCCCCAAAAAACAGATAAAATGACACTGAATCTGCCTTCCATGTCCTTCCGTCTATCCAGAATGAACCTGACAAAAATTATCAACAAACAGGCATCAGAATCATCTGTTTTAAATAAAATCTATTTTTCTTATAAGAATATACTTTTGCATTATGGCGAGTTAAATACCAATGACCCCACCCTTGCCCAGCTTCTATATAAAGACACCTATGATTCTCTTGGCAACTATATCTCAGAACATCGAGAAGGAATCAAGCATACACTCTCTTTAAGTTATTATGACGATCTGTTCAAATATTTTAAATTCCGGCAAACATTGAATTATAAAGAGATCTGGGAAGATAAAGATAAGAATAACAAAAAGTTTGTTCGTGGCTTCGATTACAATAGCCAAACCAGTCTTACCACTAATATCTACGGTGTATATAGTTTTTCTAAAGGAAGATTGAAAGCACTGCGCCATATTATCACTCCAAATATTACTTACACAATGCATCCTGATTTTTCTAAAAATGACAGATTTTATAATTTCTCTTCCATATCGATCTCAAAAGCGGGTCGATCTGAAAATATCTCGCTCGGGCTTACGAACAAGCTGCAGGCAAAGGTCATTGATAAAGAAGGAAAGCTTAAGGAGCTCAATGACCTCTTCACCTGGAAAAGTTCTCTTAGTTATGACTTCCAGAAAAAACCCAAAGGATTCAGTACGTTATCCCACACAATTACTACAATGCCGTTCAATATGACTCTTGGTACAACAACTTTGAATATCTCTAATAGTTTCAGGGGTGTGCAGGATTTCTATACAATGAAAGTGACAAATTACTCACTTTTTGCTACATTATCTTTGAAAGGAAATTTAGATTATTTGAATTATTATCCTGTAAAGCCGACTTTTAAAATGAAAGGTATAAGCGATGATGAAGAGTGCTGCAATGGTTCTCAGAAACAAGAAACCAAACCGTGGGATATTAATACGTCATTTTCATACAGCAAAAACACCCAGACAGGTTACTACAGCTCTGGATTGCACAACACACTTCATGTCAATCTGACAAAAAACTGGAGTCTTACTTACTCGAATTATTATAATTTCAAAGAGAAGGAACTCATCAGCCAGAGCATCGATATATATCGTGACCTTCATTGCTGGCAGCTCAAATTCGGGTGGAATAAATCCGGTGATTACTGGTCATACCGGCTTGAGATACAGGTGAAGAAACTCCCTGATCTGAAATTCCTTCAAACAGACAGTAAATCATATTATTAGGATATTTTATGAAAAACATTATTCTTATTGGAATCACTTTATTTCTTTATTCCTGCGGAACAAGTATAAACAAAAACAATGATGAAAATTTTCTTAAAGCCAATTTCACTTCATCTCTTCAAACAGGCATAATTCCTTTTGAAGTTACATTCGAGGATTGTTCTACTTCAGGTAATATCCCAATAACTAGCTGGGAATGGGATTTTGGGGATGATTACTCCTCGACAGAACAGGATCCAATCCATATATATGAGGAACAGGGAAATTTTACTGTTTCTTTAACAGTATCAGATAGTTTGCGTAGTGATACAAAAACCAGATCAAACTATATCACTGCCTTGATCTTGGATTCTACATATATTGGAACAGAGCAGACTCTGGATATTCTTACCTGGAATCTAAAAGAATTTCCTCTTTCCGGAAATCTTACAATAGAAATAGTTGAAAGTATAATCGAAGAACTCAATCTTGACTTTATCGCATTGCAGGAAATGTGGGGCGGAACGGCTTTTAGTGATCTGAAAAATTCTTTGGCGGGCTGGGAAGGTTTTCGTTCAACAAGTGCAGCTTATGATATTAATATTGCTGTTTTATACAAAACCTCTACGATTCAGATTAATAATATTCAGGAAATATATGTGGATAATTCGTGGGCATTTCCACGAAGCCCTATTGTTGCTGATATTACTTTTAAGGAAAATGATTATACGATCATCAATAATCACCTGAAAGCCGGGGTGGATCAAGAGGATGAAGCTCGCCGCTTGGAAGCCAGTATTAAATTGAAAGAATATATTGATAATAATCTCGCAGACGAAAATGTCATTCTTCTCGGTGATTTGAATGATGAAATTACTGATCCTGAAAACGAAAACGTTTTTTGGTGTTTTATTGAAGACCCGGATGAATATCAATTTGCGGATATAGGGATTGCAGAAGGAAGTTCATATTATTGGTCATATCCTTCTTGGCCCAGCCATATCGACCATATTTTAATCACAAACGAATTATACGATGAATGGGAAAACAGTAATGTTTTAACATTGAGAATAGATGATTACTACCAAGACTATGCAACTAATATTTCAGACCATCGTCCTGTTTTAATAAAACTGAAAATATAATCATAAACTGTTCCTCCGAAACGGTAAAGCATTCCATCAAATGCAGCTACCGAAAATATCATCACATCCCTGTCGCGATTCAATTAGAATTTTCAAAATAAAAAAAATGGGAAGAACTCAATGGTCCTTCCCACAAATGTATAGACGACTTTATATTACTTTTCTGAAGAATTCGCTTCTTCAGCTATTTTCTCTCTTACTTTTTTATCTTTTTGTCGCCTGCGTTCTTTGATCTTCTCCAGATGATCCTGGACAAAAGCATTAACTTCATCTTCATCTCTTCCAAAGAAATAGGTTTTGACACTGAAGATCAATCTTCTGTTCTCTTTATCAGCTTCAATAACTTTTACAGGAATGACTTCTTTGGGATCAAAAGCAAGCTCCGGCTCTTCCAGTCCGGGAATACCAAGATGGGAGGTCGGAATAAATCCTTCAATTCCGGAATCCTTATCCGCAAGCACAAGTGCACCTTTGGTGATTATTTTGATCACTTCGATTTCATGCTCTGAGTTTATTGGGAATCGTTCTTCTATCTTATCCCAGGGATCATCTTGAAGCTGTTTAACCCCAAGTGCGATCCTCTGCATAACCTTATCAATAGAAATCACAACTGCTGTCACTTCCTGACCTTTTCTGAGCATTTCACTGGGGTGCATTATTCGCTTTGTCCAGGAGAGATCAGAAATATGGATAAGCCCATCAATATCTTTCTCGACTTCCATGAAAGCGCCGAAATTTGTGATATTCTTGATCTTTCCAGTCACAGTGGATCCGACAGGATGAGTCACACCAATTGTCATCCATGGATTTGGCTCAACCTGCTTCAATCCAAGAGATATGCGGTGCTCATCCTTATCAACATTAAGTACGATTGCATTGACCGCATCTTCGACTTTAAGTATTTGCTTTGGATGAGTGATCTGTTTTGTCCAGGACATTTCAGATACATGTATCAAGCCCTCGACACCCTTCTCAAGTTCAACAAAAGCACCATAGTTCGTAAGATTTGTTACTTTCCCTTCGACCTTTGAACCCTCCGGATATTTTATCTCAATATTTTTCCATGGGTGTGGCACAAGCTGCTTGAGACCCAAAGAAATTTTTTCATTATCCTTATTAAAATCAAGGACTTTTACTTTTATTTTATCACCAATATTCAACATTTCTGAAGGGTGTTTAATATGTCCCCAGGACATATCCGATATATGAAGCAACCCATCAATTCCACCAAGATCAACAAAGACACCGTATTCCATAATATTTTTTACTACACCGTCAATTTCTGCTTCAATTTCTAATTTCTTCATCAGATCTTCTTTTTTCTTATCAATTTTTTCTTCAATAACAATTTTCCGGGAGATGACAATATTTTCTTTTTCGCGGTTAAAATTGATGATCCTGAAATCCAGTTCTTTACCAACAAAATGATCAAGGTTAGGCAATGTTTTAGTTGATACTTGAGAAGCTGGAAGAAATGTGTTTATACCTTTGATGTCAACAATGAGTCCACCTTTTACTCTTTTAACCACATTACCTGTTACCTCTTCATTAGTTTTTGATTTTTCTTCAAGTTCTTGCCAGGTTTTTTGAATATCTGCTCTCTTTTTCGAGAGGTAGGGTCTGCCATTTCTGCCCTCCCGCTTGATGATAAACACAGAGACTTTATCACCAACTTTGACCTCCGCATCTTCACCAAATTCACTAATGGGTATGATACCCTCCGCCTTGAAACCAATATCAACCAATACTTCCGTTTGATCAACTCGGACAATATTACCTTCAACAATATTTCCAGAACGAACGGTCTCCATAGTCTCTTCATACATTTTTATTTGATTTTCACGGATTGTTCTGTCCTCAGTTTTTTCCTCTTTCTTTTTCTTTGTAACCTTCTTTTCTTTCTTCTCTTCTATGAGAACCTCAGGTTCAGCTTGTTCTTCCTCAGGTTGCTCTTCTACCTCTTCTTCAACATCTTTATTAACTTTCTCTTCAATAGCATCATCAGTTGCTTCTTTAGGTTCTTCGTTCTCTGGAGTTTCTTTAAGCTCTTCAGCTTTCTCTGGTTTTTCCTCAACAACTTCTTCTTTTACTTCTTCAACTTTTTCTTCTGCAACACCCTCGTCAACTTCTTCGGTTTTTTCCTCATTCTCTTCCTTTGTTTCTTCAGATTCTTCCGATATTTCAGGTTCATCTTTAGTTTCTACTTCAACTTCTTCAACCTCTGTTTCTTCTACTTCCGTCGGTGCTTCAGTTTCTTCAGTTAATTCCTCATTTTTTCCTTCTTCCTTCTTCTCCTCAACCTTCTCTTCTTTAATCTCTTCTTTTTCGACAGCTTCTTCAACTGCTTTTGTTTCGTTTTCTTCTTTTTCTTCTACCTTAGAAATTTCTTCTTTTTTAGTCTTAGCTTGTAAATTATCAGCCATTTTTCCTCCACGATGAGGAAGCCTAATTTGTAAGTTTGCGACAAATAGAGCCTCTTATTTCGTTTCATTGATTTTTTTTATTTTTTCTTTCACACTATTTATTATCCAATTAGGTGTTGATGCGCCGGCACTGATCCCGACATTGTCAACATCCTTAAACCATACGTCTTTCAGTTCATCTTCTGTTTCGATATGAAAGGTCTTGCATCCTTCTGCACGAGCTATTTCAGCAAGGCGTGTCGTATTTGCGCTATTCTTTCCGCCTATGACGATCATGATGTCAACTTTTTTTGCTAAATTTCTTGTAGTTTCTTGACGAAGGATGGTTGCATTGCATATAGTTTTCACGACATAAAGCTCTTCACTGACGTGGATAAGCTTCTTTGCGAGACGTTCAAACTTTTCTTCACTTTGTGTGGTTTGTGCAATCAACGCGACTTTTCTTTTGGATGGCTTTGGGAAGTCTGCATCTGGATCCGCCACCACGACTGCTGAATTATCTATATAGCTGAGCAATGCTTCAACTTCAGGATGATCTTTTTCTCCAAGTATGTATAATTGATACCCATCTTTTGTTAATTTTTTGGCATATTCCTGAGCTTTTTTTACAAACGGACAGGTTGCATCAACAATATTCAACCCTTTTTCAACAAGCAATTGATAATTTTCAGCAGTAATACCATGAGAACGGATGATAACCGTTTCATCAATAATATCCTTAATATCATCGACTGAATGCAACCCTTTCTTCATCAGAAATTCAACTATTTGTGGGTTATGAATTATTGGACCTAATGTTACTGTTTTTTTGTTATTTTGAGCCGTTTCTGTAGCGATCTGAATTGCTCTTTTTACTCCGAAACAAAAACCCGAGTGCTTTGCAGTCTCAATTTTCATCTTTCTATACTATTGATTCTATTTAAAATAAACGCAGCAAATTCTCTATATTCACCTTCTTTGAACATTGATTTATATTCTTTTGGGAAAATAGGTTTTTTAAAGATAAATAAGAGTTGTTTCTTTCTGAAAAAACAAGCCCAAAGATCATCAATATTTTCAATTTGAACTGGATAGATCGGTGCATCTGTTTCCCATGCGATCTTTGCGATGCCGGGTTTTGCCGAGAAAGATTTCCTGCTTCCTTCCGGAAACATTACTATATTTTTTTTATCCTCTAAAAGGTGTATAAATTTTTGTATCGTTCCTCGTGTAAAACCCCTCCTGTGGACCGGAATCGCATTTAAGTAGCCAATAAGAGCGCCAAATTTCTTATTTTTAAAAAGTTCTGATTTAGCCATGAAATAGCATTCAAAGGGAAAAATTGAGCCAAGAAAAGGTGGATCAAAAGCACTTTGATGATTTGCACAGATGATACATCCTTTTTTGAAGCGAATCTCTTTCATTCCTGTTATCTTAAGATTCCAAAGAAAGTGCATCAATGTTCTAATAGAAGTAGTAGTTAATCTATAAAAAAATCTCATTTTTTATTATTCCATAAATTTCTTCAACCTGCTGTTGAACACTCAGATTCGTTGTGTCTATCTCGATCGCATCCTCAGCTTTTTTCAAAGGGGCGATTTCTCTTGTGCTGTCTGTTTTATCACGAAATGCGAGTTCTTGTTTTATCTCATCAAGCGTTTTAGAACCAAGTCCTTTGTTTTGATTTTCCAGCCAGCGGCGTTTTGCACGCTCTTCAATCGAAGCTATTACGAAAAATTTAAAATCTGCGTGAGGAAAAACAACAGTACCTATATCCCGTCCATCCATCACAATAGATCGAGTTTCCGCCAATTTTCTTTGAAGTTCGACCATTCGCTCACGGATCAAACCATCTTTAGCGATTGTCGATGAATAATTCGTGATTTCCGGTTCCCTTATTTTTTTTGTAACATTTTCACCATTAAGAATAATTGTATTTTCTTCCTTGTGCTTCGATGAAATTATTTCAATATTGATAGCTACGAGTGCTTTTCTCAGCATAGTTTTATCATGAAAATTTATATCGTTCTGCAGTAAATATAATGCAACTGCCCGATACATAGCTCCGGAATCCACATAAATACAATCCAGCTTTTTCGCAAGCTGCTTTGCAGTAGTGCTTTTTCCTGAACTTGCAGGACCATCAATTGCCACAATTATTTTTTTCATTCTCATAGTTAATTTGGCATAAAATCAAAAGGAGTACTTTTTCGTCAATTTTTTATCGCTTCTGAAATTCAAAATAATTGACATAAAATCAAGAGGGGTTGGGAAATTAAAAATAAAATTTTAAAAAAATACAATGAATCATTTTATAATATTTGCAATATCCTTTGTTTTAGTTTTTTTGCTGACTTTTCTCATCAGAAAGGTCGCGATCAAACTCAATTTTCTTGATAAGCCGGAAGAGAGAAAATTTCATAAAACCCCTACTCCGCTCATGGGTGGGCTTGCAATATTAATTGGAATGATATGTGCCTTTTTTCTTTCATTCTTTATATGCATAAACCTGATACCGCCTGTTAAAAATGTCCTTTACTATTTCATTGGACTCTTCCTGGTATGCGTTATTGGTTTGTGGGATGACCATCAGGGTATGAATCCTTATATAAAATTTTCTGTGCAATTTATCGTTGCGCTTTTCCTGATAATTGGAAGCGGGTACACCAACTTGATCGGACCGTGGTTTGTAACAGTACCAATTTTAGTGCTTTGGATGGTCGGCTTAATGAATGCACTGAACTTCCTTGATAATATGGATGGAATTACTGCCGGGTTGGCTTCAATTCTTGGTTTGGGTTTCTTTGCTTTGGGTATTCTCGCAAGAAATCACTTCATTTCTTTGATTTCAGCAATTTTTATCGGTGCAAATTTGGGATTTCTACTGCACAATTTTCATCCGGCTAAGATATTTCTCGGTGATGCAGGGAGTATGCTTATTGGATATACACTCTCTGTTCTTGGTATCGTTCTCCTCACAGAACTGCCAAAAAACTTTTCGTTATTCCTCCCAATTCTTTTGCTTTCTTATGCAATTTTTGACATCTCTTTGGTCAGCTTCACTCGCAAAAGGGATGGAAGACGGGTATTTCAGGGAGGTAAGGATCATTCAACCCATAGAATTGGCACTGCGACAGGTTCTGTACGCATAACCGCTGTCATGGTTTATTTGATAAATATACTGATAGTGCTTATAACAGTTATTGTATATGAAACTTCCAGCCAGTGGGCAATTTTGATAACAACGGTTTTATTTGCACTTGTCTTCATCTTTTTCGGAGGTAAGTTAGATCAGATACCTATATTAATATCCCGAAATCAATTACGAACAAAATCATCCCATGATACTACAAAATAAGAACTTTGCCATTATAATTCTGATCGGAGTTCTCTTTATCTCCTGTACGAATTTCCCTTATAAGAAATCAGTTAAAACTCTCAAGGAAGGTAAATATACTGAAGCAATTCAGGAACTTGATTCATATATTGAAACTTCAAAACATCCCGCTTTTAAAGAAAAAGCAAAAGAACTTCGTTCGCAGGCATATTATCAGCTTGGCTTGCAGGAATATGAAAAGAATAACTACACGGAAGCATCTGAATATTTTTTCCTCGCAAATTCAAATAAAGCTGATTCACTTCTTGATAACTGTTATTTCGAAATCGCCCAATCAGCTTTGGATGATCTGGATTATCCCGATGCATCCGACTATCTCTCCTTTATTATTTTCCACCTTCAGGAATCAGAGAAAATGCCCGAAGTGATGTATGATCAAATCCTTATACAGACAAATTATTCACAAGATATTCATGTCGCATATGCAACATACCAAATTTTACAGAATAGATTTCCTACTTCTGATGCTTTTGCTCAGGCAACTAAAATTGTCGATTCGTTTATGCCGCAATTGATCGATGAAGCAAAGTCACAATGGGATGACAACTTATACGCAGATGCTTTAGATAAACTCTTTATCTACCTTGATTATCCCGCAGATTTCATTACAGAGATCAAAGATATGATTGGAAATGTGTACTATACATGGTCGGTTACATTGCTCCAGAATAGAGAGCTGGATAACGTACAGACATATCTCATTCATGCAGAAGAATATAATTCTCAGCTTGCAGATCAGGTAAATGATAAATTGGTTGAGCTTGCATCAATATACATTACGCAGGGCGATGGATTTCTTGTGGATAGAGATATTGAGAGTGCGATCTCATCATATCGAAAAACTCTGGCTATTATTGAAAACTATGAGGTTGCCAATAACAAGATCGCTCGCGCTGAAGAATTTGCTCGTAGAATTGCTCAAGCAGCCCAGCTTGTTGAAGAAGGTGATGCGCAATTTTATAATGAAGAATATGTTGCAGCTTATGAATCATATTCAGATGCATATAAAATCGATAGTATTCCACAAATTTATGATAAGATAAATCTGGCTTATATCTGGACAAGGATTACAAATGACCCTGAACAATATGCCATTGAAATAGTTAAGCAGTACAATAATGGAATTATTCCTGAGAAAATAGATGAAGTAGAAACCATTGCACAAAAGAATTATTCAAGGCAGGACATCCGCGTTACACCGTGGCAGGTCTTTCGAACTGTCACAAGAAACAGCTATGAAGTCCGTTATACCATTCTAATACCTGACAAGAACTATTTCCTACGCTGGCTTATCCGTCTGGAAACCGGAGAAGTTGTTCCTCTCAATGAAGCAACAGAAGAATTATTAGCATCATGAAGAAAATATTACTAATCATCATACTTATAGCTCTTTCACTTCCACTTTTTGCGGATGAACACACTAAATTTGATATAGACGCTATCCTACAAAACAATATTAAATATGGCTGGGATAATGCAACGAACTGGGAAAACTCCAGAAAAGATATACAAGAGAATATGACCATTTTCAAGCAGTGGGAGAATAAAAAACAATCCCATTTTACAAATTGCCTGAAATCAATGATCGCTCCGGGATGGGGTCATTTTTCTACAAGAAATTATCTCAAAGGCGAAGTCCTTTTAGGATTGCAAGTATTATTAGCCGGAAGTGCTTACTATTTTTATGATCAGTCACAGGACTACTATGAAAAATATCGAAATGCCCATCAGATCGATGAGATAAACCAGTATTATATCAATGCGAACTCATCCTACCGCACATCGGGTATTCTTGTCGGCTTATGGATAATCGCTTGGGGATATACTGTGCTGGATACGATCCCGGCAACAGAAAATTATAATCGCGATCTCTGGTATGCCTTGTATGATGAATATATGAATAAAAAAATTACTGTTACTGCACAAGGCATACAAATACGTTTTTAGCAATATGAAAAAGCATTTAATATATTTTATTCTACTTTTGATATCAGCGATCTTAATACTATCCTGTTCTCTAAGCAGAAACAACCCTCTTGATCCGCTTGGAAATCCGGATGTTTTTGCCCCACCAGTTGTTCAGATAGATACACTTAACACAAATCCTGATCTTATCAAATGGTATGTAGCAATAACCGAAGAGGATAGTCTTGCGGACGGATATTACATATACGGAGCGTTTCAGAATAATTATTTCGGGACTTATGATCGAGTGAGAAGAAATATAAGCGCCTACGACACAACCTTCTCAAAGGACTATGTCAGCCATGAATACGTCTGGTTCAAAATCACATCTTATAATATTTTCGAAAATGATACTTTAGAAGGGAAATATTCGCAGATCACTCAATAATATGTCTTCATCCATTCTTAACACGCTGAATGAGAAGCAGCGGAAAGCTGTTCTTGCAGCCGAAGGTCCGGTGCTTATCTTAGCAGGTGCCGGCAGTGGAAAAACTCGCTGCATAGTACACAGAATTGCCTATCTCATTTCAGAAAAAAAAGTCAGTCCTCATAATATTCTAGCAGTTACTTTTACAAATAAAGCTGCAAATGAAATGAAAGAACGTCTGCAGGATCAGTTCAATATAAATACTCGCTATTTATGGGTTGGAACTTTTCACTCAATGTGTGCTCGAATATTGAGAACAGAATCACAATATTTGCCTGTCACACAGAATTATACTATTTACGATGACGTTGATCAGCAGCGTATCATGAAAAATGTGCTTAAAGAAATCAACCTTGCAGAAACGAATTTCCCAATAAAAAAGGTTCTCAACATCATATCACAGCAAAAGAATAATCTTATCGAATATGATAAATTTTCTAGCAATGATTCCTATTATGGAAAATATCTTCAGCAAATTTATAAGGCGTATCAAAAATATCTTATCAGAAATAATGGTGTCGATTTTGACGACCTTCTTCTATATACCGCCAAGCTCTTTGAGAATCATAAGGACGTGTTGGAACGTTATCAAGATCGATTCAAATATGTGATGATCGACGAGTATCAGGACACAAATTACGCACAGTACCGCTTTGCATATTTGCTTGCCCAAAAGCACAAAAATATCTGTGTGGTCGGTGATGATGATCAATCAATATATAGTTGGCGTGGTGCAAATATCGGAAACATTCTCTCTTTTGAAGATGAATATGAAAAGCCACAAGTCATTCGTATGACTCAAAATTACCGCTCACCGAAACGTGTGCTCTCTGCTGCGAATGAGCTTATTTCGCATAATCAGTCCCGCCACAAAAAGGAGCTCTGGACTGATAAGGAATATGGAAAAGATATTTCATTATATAATACTCAAAATGAACGCCATGAAGCGATAATGGTCTCACAAAAAATTAATGAACTACATGATACC
Source organism: Candidatus Cloacimonadota bacterium (assembly GCA_030611765.1). GTDB lineage: Bacteria > Cloacimonadota > Cloacimonadia > JGIOTU-2 > JGIOTU-2 > Celaenobacter. The sequence continues at coordinate 12,675 of JAUWPE010000007.1, forward strand.
CACAATGTTTCCCTAAAAGACATTGCTATATTTTATCGAACTAATGCTCAGTCCCGTGTTTTCGAAACTCAGTTCATCAAAGACCACATAGACTATCGGATCGTGGGAGGGGTAAATTTCTTCCAGCGTAAGGAGATAAAAGATATTATTGCATATCTCAGACTCATTTCAAATCTAAAGGATAATGAAAGTTTTTTAAGAATAGTAAATTTTCCAAGACGCGGAATTGGTAAAACGACCGTTTCATACCTTTTAGATTTCGCTGTTGAAAAAAATTGTTCTCTCTTTGATGCAGTTGAAACAATTGATTCTTGCGAAGCAATATCTTCTTCGGGCAAAGAGCACCTGAAACTCTTCAAAAGGATGATCGATGGTTTTATTGATATTTCTCAGAAGCAACCAATCAATGAATTAGTCAAAAAGGTTATTGATAATACAGAGATTTTAGATTTTTATAAACACGATGATTCAATTGAAGGTGAAAGCAAAGCAGAGAATATTCTGGAATTTGTTGCCTCAACTGATGAGTTTGCAGAGAATTTTATTACTATTCATGATAAAAAACCATCCCTGCAGGAATATATGCAGAATCTCTCGCTTGTTTCAGATATTGACTATGCCGACACCGATAGAGACGTAGTTTCTCTTATGACAATGCATAATGCAAAAGGGCTTGAATTCCCCTATGTGTTCATTGTAGGAGCAGAAGATGGTTTGATTCCACATAGAAATTCCATGGAATCCACTGGTGATATTGAAGAGGAACGACGGCTTTTCTATGTTGCGATGACACGAACGATCAAAGAACTTTTCATTTCTTACGCCCAATCACGCAGATATTATGACTCTACTATGTCCTCTTACCCTTCTCGCTTTCTGAATGAAATTAGCAAGAGCCATTTCCAGATGTTTGATATGACGAATTTCCAGACGAATAATGATTTCACTCCCAAAAGGCATACTGGTAAAAAGACCTTTAATCTGGGTACACAGGATGATACTTTTAAGGTAGGACAAAGAGTCGAGCATATGAGCTTCGGGAAAGGCAGGATACTCTCGATCAGAAAAGATGGTGAGTTAATTAAGTTGACAATATCTTTCGATTCTGGCGAATTAAAAAAAATAATTTCGGATTATATTAAAGTATTATGAAAAAAATAATTATTCTTCTGATAAGCTTTTTTCTTGCAAGTAGTTTTTTGCACGCTGATAAATATGCAGGAGAATTTTTGAATATCGGAGTCGGCGTCAAAGCTCGAGCACTTGGAAATGCTTTTGTCGCTCTCGCTGACGATCCAACTGCAGTCTATTGGAATCCAGCTGGAATTTATTATTGCAACAATCTTTCTTTCAATATTATGCATTCTGAAGAATATGCCGGGAATTTAAAATATGATGTGCTTAGTGTAATATATCCTCTCGATGATGCAAAGAAATTTGGCTTTCTTATTACTCGCACTGGTATTTCGGGAATTCCTATCAGCAAATTGCCATACCCAGAGTTAGCTATTTCAGATACAAATCAACCTTATGTAGAGAAATATGTAAGCGATGCTGATTATACAGGTTATCTATCGTTCAGTTCAAAACTGTTTCAAACCATCTCATTTGGAATTACCACAAAACTGATCTACAGAACAATTGGAGATATAAAGGCATCAGGAATAGGACTGGATGCAGGATTTCTCTATAAGATCAATCCAAGTATTCAGGTTGGCTTGAATATTCGTGATGCGATCGGGACATCGATCTGGTGGAAGAACGGTGAAACAGAAAAGGTAATACCAAATGTTTTGGCAGGTGCAAGTGCAAAATTGATGTTTCCAATTATTAATGTACCTTCAAGATTTTTATTTCAAACGGATATTCTATTTGAAAACCGAGACGAATCTGCCCAACTATCCGTTGGGAAAGCGAGTTTTGACTTTCATGCCGGTATGCTTTTTAACTTTGCTCCATTCCTTTCAGTTGCCTGTGGAATTGATAGAGAAAATCTCACTGCCGGTACTTTTATTTCCTATAAGAACTATACTCTTCAGTATGCTTTTGAGAATAATCCCGACCTGAATTATATTCATAGGATCTCTCTTGGAGTAGATTTTTTTAATTAAAATAATAAAAAATTTGACAAACATTTTAATAAATGCACTTTAGTTGATAATTAATTTTCATTAATTCAAAATTAGAGAAAAACAAAATATGATATGGATTTATGATAATTCAATCATATTCTCTATGTATTAAAATGAAAGGAGAAATTTAATGAAAAAAATTGGATTAATACTTATTGGTTTACTTCTATTCAGTTCTTTTTCTTTTGCATCAGTTGCTGTCATTGAAAAGATAATTCCAAATTCAAACATTTTCAGCTTCTATTACTCATCAAAATGTATTGATAAAGGGGTAGGCTCAGAAAGATTCTGGCATCTCAAATCAGCTCGTTTGGAATGGATAGGTGATAATTATGATGTGGATTTAGAACTTGCCCCTCTTGCAGCTGGTAATCCCATTTCTATAAAACAAGCTTGGATTAAATTCACCCCATTCAAATTTATGGACATTTCACTAGGAAAAATTAATTATCCTTTCTGTAATGTATCGAGTAAAACCACAAGCAATATCACCAATTTTCAACCCACATTCTTTGAGGCAAACTGGATGGTAAAATTCAACGGAAAAGTTGATAAACTCGGCTGGTACGCATATTGGGCAGATGGTGGAACTAATGAAGGAATTGGTGGAACTGATTCGCCCTCAACTATTGGATTTAGAGGAAAATACTCATGGGTAGGACTTGATGCAGGCGCTTCTTTCAGAATCCGCGACTGGGATGAAGATGGTAGAAAATATCAATGGGGCGTAGACCTTCTATATGAATTAGGAAATATTGCCAAATTTAATTTACAAGTTTATAATCTACCTGATGAAGATGATAATTCCGATTTAAACTTCTTTTTAATTACCTCATATGAAAAAGGATTTATTCTTCCATTTGCCAAGAAAACTATTCCATATTTGGGTTACTTCTCAAGAAACGGACAAGATGGTAAGAGGGCAAAAGAATCTAATATTGTAATTGGTATAAATATAAAACCGGTTAATAATGCCTTTATAAAGTTGGAATATAATATTGACTCAGCAGTTGGTGTAAAAAATTTCACGAACCCAGATAATCAGAATATTTCAAATGCCCTTTCACTTGAAATCGGATATGGTTTTTAGATGCTAACCTTTATTCAAAAAGTTTAAGGAGAAACTAATGAAAAAAATATTATTAATAACTCTCTCTCTCCTGCTTGTAAGCTCAATCCTCGTTGCAAATGAGATCAGTTTCTATTATTCTTCAAAACGAATCGATAAGGGTGTAGATTCAGAAAGATTTTGGCATCTTAAAGATTTTTATCTTGAATGGGAAGGTAAAAATTTTATAACCTCACTGGACTTTTCTGGGCTTATGGAAAATAATCCTAAACTCAGTATCAATGAAGCTTGGATAAAATTCAATTTGTTCACTTCATATTACTCTTATTTCCAAAAATATCAATGGTTCACAATTGACATGAAAGTTGGAGATATGGCGTATCCATTTGGGAATGTTTCGAGTAGATCCTCTAAAAATATCAGTATTTTTCATCCGAAAACCTTTGATTCTAATTGGATGGTTAATTTTACCGGTGAACTCTGTTCAAAGTACACTTTCAAAGCATATTGGGCAGATGGTGGAACTAATGAAGGAATTGGTGGAGCAGATTCACCTTCAACTATTGGATTTAGAGGAAAATATTCATGGGAAGGACTTGATATTGGTGTTTCATTACGTAATCGCAATTTAACAGATGATGAAGATTTTGATTGGGATAATGATAATTACTTCGACATTGGCGTAGACCTTCTATATGAATTAGGGAATATTGCCAAATTTAATTTGCAAGTTTATAATCTATCTGATGAAGATGATAATTCCGATTTAAACTTCTTTGTAATTACCTCATATGAAAAAGGATTTATTCTTCCATTTGCCAATAAAACTATTCCATATTTAGGTTATTTCTCAAAAAACGGAATAGATGGTAAGGGAGCAAAAGAATCTAATATTGTAATTGGTTTAAATATGAAACCGGTTGATAATTCCTTTATAAAGTTGGAATATAATATAGACTCAGCAGTTGATGAAAAAGGAATATTGAGCACAGATAATCAGAATATTTCAAATGCTCTCACCCTTGAATTTGGATTCTTGTTTTAATAAAAAAACCAATATATGTTTTTTACCCCGCCTTTGAGCGGGGTTTTTTATTGACCATTTATAAATCATCTTCAGATTTTGGAAAAAATTTTCAGGAGGAAACATGCCCGATTTCCGTATTCTGGTAATCAATCCCGGCTCAACATCGACAAAAATTGCAGTTTTTGATAATGACAAAGAAGTCTTTAAAAAAACACTCAACCACAAACCGGAAGAACTCTCACCATTTGAAGAATTGATCGATCAGTTCGAGTTCAGAAAAAATATCGTTGAGGAAGCTCTTGAAGAAAACAATATTCACGTTGATTCTCTCGATGCGGTTGTAGGTCGAGGAGGTTTATTGCGACCAGTCCCAAGTGGAGTTTTCAAGATAAGTGAGAAAATGCTTGCTGATCTGAAAGATCCGACAATCTGGGGAAGAGTTCATGCATCAAATCTGGGTGCTTTTATCGCCAAATCAATCGCTGACGAACTGAACATTCCATGCTTTATTGCTGATCCCATTACTGTTGACGAAATGGAAGATGTTGCACGGATCTCAGGTGTGCCGGGAATAGTCAGGCAAAGTCTTTTTCATGCGCTCAACATAAGAGCGATTTCCCGTAAAACCGCAAAAGAACTCAACAAAGCTCTCACCGACTGTAATTTGATCGGTGTTCATATGGGTGGCGGTATCAGTGTGGCAGCTATCAAAAAAGGGAAAGTTGTGGATGTAAATAATGCACTCCTTGGAATGGGACCTTTCTCACCGCAAAGAGCAGGTGCACTTCCTCTCAGCGGAGTCATTGATATGTGTTTTTCCGGCGAATATACAAAATCGGAGATCGAAAAAACATTCACCAAAACAAGCGGTTTGATAGGTTATCTTGGCACAGATAATGATATTGAGATCGAAAAGCAGGTTGAAAAGGGAAATGATAAATATCGCCAAATACTTGAGGCAATGGCGTATCAGGTTTCGAAAGAAATCGGCGCTTATGCAACAGTACTCAAAGGTAAAGTTGATGCGATTTACCTTACCGGCGGACTCGCTTATGACAAATTCCTTACTGGATGGATCAAAGAACGGACATCCTTCATTGCCCCAATTTATATATTCCCGGGTGAAGGTGAAATGGAAGCGCTTGCTGGTGCTGGGCTGCGAGTTTTGAAGAAAGAAGAGAAACCCAAAAGTTACTAAATACCAAATAGAAAAAATCTTTCATTAGATAATGCCCTTAAAGTCTTAAAAAATAATTAAAACTGGACTGCAAAAGTTGTCATATCATATTGTATGTTTTACTAAAATGTGAGGAACTATATGTGTAATGAAAGTATTAAGTATGATATTACATTTATATGTAGACGTGGTAAAGATCATTTTGCTGAGCCTATTCTTTCCGAATTGGCAAAAACATACACAATTCAGTATTTATATCCCGAGCATAAAAGGGATTTATTATTAAATCAGATAAAAGGAAAAATAATTTGGGTTGAGTGGGCGCATAAATTTGCTAAAATAGTTTCAAAAAAGAAATGGAAAAATAAGAAAGTCTTTGTTCGTTTGCATCGTTATGAAATTGATACAGATTATATGAAAAAAATCAAATGGCAAAATATTGATAAGATAATTTTTGTTAATAAAAACTTTGAGAAGCAGTTTACAGAAAATATCAATTCTAAGGTTGAGACAGTTACGATCACTAATGCGCTTTCAATCAGCGACTTCCCAATGCGCCAGATAAAAAATACTAAAAAACTTTTCTCTTATAGTATAGCTTTCTTGCCATGGAAAGGCTATCTTGAACTGTTAGACTCTTTTGCAAAATTACTCATCAGAGATAATTCCTTTCATTTGAGTATTCTGGCAAGAAAACCTCAAACAAATTTAGAAGGTTCATATATAGGACAAATTAATAGTCGTTTACAAACTTTGAGGCTTAAAAATTTTGTCACCAAGATTGAGCGAGAGAATATTACTGATTTTGTCAAGGATAGGAAGAACATTTCTGATTGCTTATCTCAACATGATGCTATTATTAGTTTTAGTAAAAAGGAGTCCTTCCATTATGCCTTTGCTGAGGGTCTTCTCAGTGGATTACAAGGCTTCTATAATGCCTGGGAGAATCCTTTGGTCAAAGAATTTTGGAGTAAATGGGGATATAATTCAGAAGATGATATGATCGCAGGTATTTTGCAATGGAGTAATTTATCACTTAAAGATAAAGAAAAAATAGTTCAAGAAAATAGAAATTATGTAATTAAAAATTTTGGTACAAATAATATTGCAAAAGTTTATGAAAATGAATTCTTCAGTTAAAAATATCCTCTTCGTTCAGGACTCTTCTCCCTGCATCAGGACGATAAAAATCGCTTCAGCTTTGCAATCAAAAGGAATAAATGTTCATCTGGCTCATCGTGAAAAAACTCCGGATGAAGTTTATGGTTATGGGAATTCCTCGTTTGAATCTATTGTTTCTTTACCAAAAAATGATCTTAAAGCGGTCGAAATCATTAAGTCACTAATAAAGGAAGAAGAAATAGATTTGCTCCATTATCACAATTTCCCGGATAAATTGGGAGCAAAATTGATTCGATCAAAATTATTAATTCCAATAATATATGATCAGCATGATTTTTTTTCCGAAAAGAAAAAGTTATCAGAAAAAAAACTGTCGTATGAAAAAATCTGTAATGAAGAGAATGATGGAGCAGTTTATATAACTGAAAACTATAAACAACTTGTCTCTGAAAAATACAAAATTAATCCTAACAACTTAATATTTCCTAATTACGGACTTTCCTGGCTGATTCTTAAAGAGGAAGAATTTTTACCGAAATTATCAGATTCAGATAATAATATCCATTTGGTTTACGTCGGATTGATAACTCAACACAAAAACAAAGTTCGGAACATGCTGAAAATTTTTGAACGGCTGACAAAAAGAGGATTTATCATCCATGTTTACTCGACCAGAAACAAAAAGTATAAAAAATACAGGAAGATCAAGAATGTCATAATTCATCGGCAACTTCCTATCTCGATGTTGATTAAGGAAATAAGTCAATATGATTTTGGCATTGCTTTTTTGAATTACGAACTCGCTGATAAAAAAAAGATTGATGAGATCAAATTTGGATTCTGGAACAAAATGTATGATTATCTGATGGCAGGAATTCCGGTTCTGACAATAGATTTGTTCAAAGATATGTCGGATTTTATCAAATCAAATGATTTCGGAATTTCTGTTAAAGACATCTCGGAAATTACTCCTGAATTTTTAAAGAAGCAGGATTTAAAAAGTATTTTGTATCAAATTCTACAGAATCGGGAAAAATGGACAATGGAAAATCAAATTCAAAGAACAATAGATTTTTATCAGAAAACACTGGAGAAATTTCATGCGAAAAAATAAGATTTCAGCATTCATTCCCGTACAGGATGTTGAGGATATTATTGAGGATTGTCTCAAGTCGATAACATGGGTCGATGAGATTTTTATTGTAGATGCTTTCAGCAAAGACAGAACAGTTGAGATTTGCCGGAAATTTCCTAATGTGAAGATCGTTCAGCACGAATATGAAAATTCCGGTGCACAACGAACCTGGGGAATGCCAAAGGTTTCCAATGAATGGGTTCTGATCATCGATTCGGACGAAAGATGCACTCCTGAATTACAAACGGAGATCGAGAAAATCCTGGCAATGGATAAAATTCCATTCGATGGATATTTGGTTTATTTGAAGACAAAATTTTTGGGAAAGATCCAAAATCATGATCGTAATCTCGGCTATCAGGGAATGCGTTTGGTGAGAAGAGAATCATACAAAGAATACAATTTGCGAAGCGTTCATTCAACACTCGATATTAAAAATCGATCAAGAATTAAAAATAAAGATGCTTATATAATTCATATTCCAATTCGAGATTTTAAATCTCATTGGAATAAAATGGTTCGTTACGCAACCTGGCAAGCAAACGATATGTTTAATAAAGGGAAAAAAGCCAATCTGTTTCATTTCATTTTCAGACCCTCTTATAAGTTTCTTTATCATTATTTTATTAGATTGGGTTTTTTGGATGGAATTCGGGGTTTGATCCTTTGTTCGGTTGCGTCCATTTCAGTGTTTATGAAGTATTATAAATTGTTTATAATGAGAAATAAATGAATTTTAAAGACCTTACAAAAGAAGTCATTGCGGAAATCTTCAACCTTAAACAATTATGAAAAGAATTCTCTTGATCCAACACGGTGCAATCGGTGATGTCCTGATGTGCACTCCAGCAGTTCGGGCTTTAAGGAAACATTTACCGGAAGCTGAAATAACTTTTCTTGTTGGAAATAAGGCTTTTGATGCAGTTCGTCATAATCCCAACATCGACAAATTCATTGTCCCGAATTTGCAAATGCACTTCCTCAAATACTTGATTTATCTTTTCGGATTTGTTTTTTCCAGATATGATATTGTGATAGATTTTCAACAGAATCCGAGATCTGCATTGATCACTTTTCTGACTTTTGTAAAAAAGAGGATCTCTTTCACAGAAAGGCACAGGAATTATGCTTATAATATTAAGATCGGACCTATCAATACTCAAATTTATGCAGCGATAAATAAATTAAAATTGCTGCAACCTCTTGGTATAAATGAATCTGATGATTTCCTGCCCGAATTATTCATAACCGATAAAGAGAAAAAATGGGCAGAAAAATTGTGGCATGATCTCAATTTTCAAAAGCAAGATTTGATAATCGCTCTTTCGCCTGTCAGTATCAAATCTTATCGTTTATGGGATCCGAAAAATTTCGCTCAAATCTGCGATTTTCTAATCGGCAAATATCAGGCAAAGATCGTGTTTACGTGGGGTCCCGGAGAATTTCACATTATAAAAACTATTCAACAGAATATGAATAATAAAATCGAGATCAACTACAAAATTTCAAATATCAAACAACTGAAAGCTATATTTGAAAGATCATCTCTTTTTCTCGGAAATGATAATGGTCCAAGACATATTGCTATCACATGCGGAATTCCTACTATCGGAATTTTCAGTCATATTTATGCTTATCACTGGACTCCGCCGGGAATGGAAAAACATCTGGCGATCCAACCGGAAATTCCGGGAATCAAAAATCTGAAAGTTGAAACCGTGATCGAAAAAATTGAAAAATTTATGGAAAAATTTCAAAGGAATAGAGATTTATAGGTGAATTAATCATGAGCAAACCTTTATCCTGTCTATTTTAAAAAGATGTACTTCAGCTCTATTCTCCAACGATCAGGCATCTTATTATTGATAATACCCTTCATGAAAAATGAATCTTTATTGACATTAAATAAATGATTTTTCTTTTCAATTGATTAAATCGAACACATGAAGGAAACATGTATAAAATTCTTTTTGATATAACGCAAGAATATTATTGGCCCAGTTTAAAGCCGGTATATGAACAGTATGCTCATGATAAGCATTACCAATTATTTTTCAGAATTGGTAAAAACCAAAAAAGATTCCTCTACTTCTTTCTCATCTCACAGAAAAAAAGGATTGAAAGAATATTTTCTAAACTGGGATATCGTATAACGAATAATACCAATTGCTTTGATGTTGTTTTCTGTGGCTCTCCTTTAACTAAGCCCGAAAATTATGGAACGGCAATACTCTGTAATGTTGATCATGGACCCGGCATCAAGACTCTCAGATACAGGCATTTTCTGAAACAGCCCGACACACATTATCATTGCTTCATCGAAGGTCAATATCGTATTGACAAATTTAAAAAATATGGCTTAGATAAAATAGAATTCCTCCATGATGTCGGCTTGCCAAAACTTGATGTGTTATTTGACGGTACTTACAAGAGAGAGACGCTTATTAAAGAATACAATCTTGATCCGAAGAAAAAAATCATACTCTACGCTCCGTCATATAAGCCAACATCAATTTTTACTATTGGTAAAGAGGTTGTTTCCCTTTCACGTAAATATAATCTTATTGTTAAATTACATCCCTACAGTTGGAGTGGGAAATATGCATCCCATTCTCAGCATAGATTTTTTGAAAAACTCAAAACAGAATATCCCGATTTCATGTTAGTACCTAAAGAACATCATAATATCCTTCCCTACATTTTCATTGCAGATACAATGATAAGCGACGGCTCAAGCGTGATTAATGAATTTCTTGCTTTGGAGCGCTGCGGTATTATTGTTGATCTTCCTGACGATTCCTTAAAGCATCATGACGGACAATCGATCCTTGAAGATAAATCTTCGGAATGGTTAAAGGATTCTTTCATTCATGTGACATCCGGTTCAGAGCTGGAAAATGCTGTTGAAGAATCACTCAATCCTTCAACTGAAAGAAAGAATAAGATAAAAAAAGACAAGGAATATATATTTTCCTATACTGATTCCTCATCAGCCAGAAGAGTAAAAGAAACTATTGAAAAATTACTACAAAAAGGCAATCATAAATGACTTCCATCAAAACAGCGATAATACTTGCAGCAGGTCGCGGATCGAGATTGAAAGAACAAACTCTTGAAAAACCGAAACCGATGACTCTTGTGAATAAGGTTACTATAATCGACAATCTAATCCAGGAATTACATAGTCAAAAAATAAAAGACATCGTAGTAGTTACAGGTTATATGTCAGATAAACTGGAAAAACATCTACAAGATTTCTATAAAGACACCAACATTATCTTCGTCGAAAATGAGCTCTATCATTCAACAAACAACATATATTCACTATGGCTGGCAAAAGACTATATGGAAAACGGATTCTTTTTATTTGAAGCTGATGTTTTTTGCGATGAATTCCTCATCCATGAATTAGTACATTCCCATCATCATAACCTGATCGTTGTAGATAAATTCCGAAAAGGTATGGAAGGTACCGTAGTAGAACTAACCGATGATGGTTTGGTAAAGGAGATGTATTTAAAAAGACATCAAGGTGAAGGATTTTCATATTATCAAAAATACAAAACAGTAAATTTCTACAAATTGAGCGGATATTATTCACAGAAATATCTTATTCCTAAAATGGAAAATCACATTAATCGTAATGACGTTAATGTATATTATGAACAGATCATTAAAGAGGATATCGACGAAGGACATTCATTTTATACATTAAAAACAGGTGATAATCGTTGGTGGGAGGTCGATACACCGGAGGATCTTGAAAAAACAAGATCAATGTTTAATGAAAAATAAGAAATTTATTGTATTATTTTGTCTTATTCTTGGAATATTAACAATTCCCCTCGTTGCAGAAACAGAATGGACTGTACTCGTCTATCTGGCTGCGGATAACAGTTTGAGCCAGCAGTCCTTTGTGGACATTAATGAAATGGAAGCTGTCGAGGATAACGATTCTATTAAGTTTATCATACAAGTAGACCCGTTGGATGACCCAAATTATCCCCCCTATTTCACAACCAGCCGAAGATATTTGATACGTCATGATAATAATCAGGACTCGATCGGCTCAATTCTTCTCGATGATCTTGGTGAGATTAACTCGGCTGATCCTCACACTCTTGCTGATTTTGCTAACTGGGGATTTGACTTTGCTCCTTCTCAAAAGAGAATGCTCATCATCTGGGACCACGGGAATGGCTGGACTAAAGATGACGATCTTGTAAAAGAAATATGCTATGATGATTACTTTAATGACATAATGAGTGTCGCCGATGGTGAACTTAAAGAAGCAATTTCTTCAATAGAGTTCCCCATCAATATCCTTGTTTTTGATGCTTGCCTGATGCAGATGACAGAGGTTATCACTGAAATTTATGAATTCTGTGATATTGTCGCCGGCTCAGAATTTACTGTACCTATAGATGGTATTCTTTATGGCGCACCAGCAGTAACTGCTTGTTCTAAGTATGGTCTCTTTAACTATATAGCTGACAATCCATCGTGTACTCCGATTGAACTCTCAAACGAACTTGTATATCGATATATTAATTCCTATACAACGCACTGCCAGTCTGGTTCAACAATTTCTTTTTCAGCGATTGATATGAGCAGTTATTCATCTTATTTAAACAAACTTAACGAATTTACACGAACTTACTCAGATACTATTTATAACGATCTCTACCATGATGCGCGCAGCAATTGTCTTCAATTTAGTGGAGATAAAATAGATATTTGGGAATTTTTAGATGAAGTTTCTTTCATTGATAAAGATGTGCAAACAGCAGCAGGAGATATCGCAGTATTAGTAGATTCTATGACTATCGCATTCAGCGCTCTCTACCAAGATGTCCTTTATCCTAAACTTGGGAGGATGAGCATCTATTTTCCTCCTAATAACTTCAATTGGGAGCTTTATTACTTTTTAGATTTCAACGATCTTACAGAATGGGATAGATTCCTCAGCTACTATATAGGTAATTTTTCGGATTCTCCAATTATTGAAGATTTTGCTGTTTCGTCAGTAAGTGAAATGGTTAATTTTTCATGGGAAGTTTTCGCTACTACAGATTTGTCTTATAAATTATACTATAAACCAAGTCCGGACACAAGCTTCATCGAGATACAGGATTCAACGATCACTCATGCGACAAGTTATTCCTCCCAGTTTGAAACAGGTAACTATGAATTCAAACTACAAGCAACTGATGAGTTCGAGAACTCCTCCTCTGTTACTATATCCCACTTTATTTCTAGTGGCAATATATTCAGATATTATCCAAATCCCTTTAATATAAATGAGAATAATATTGGGAAATTCATTATTTCAAATGATAATCTGACAGACGCTGCTATATATATTTATAACCTTGCAGGTGAGTTTGTTGATAAGATTAAAATTGATGACACTACAGAACAAACGATAGAGGTGAATTACACTCCGGATAATGTCTCTTCAGGTATCTATTTTTGTCTACTCAGATCAGGTAACACGATAGCGACAATTAAACTGGCTGTTATCCGCTGATTTTCCTGTGCACAACTTGTGGATAACTCGCAATTCCATCACCATCTGGTTGCTAATTAGCTTCTATTATGTAAGTTATGAATTTTTACTAAATTTGTGTGAGGTGCATAATATTTTTTTCTCTCACCAAAATAGAACTTCTTATATAGCAGTAACTTAGGGGAAAAACCCTCATTTGCTCATAGGATTTTGGGCATAGAATTTGCTATAAAATATAGCTCTATTTAAATTTTTCTTCAACCCCAAAATCTCTGTATAAACTGAGAGATTTCAGGTTATCTTTATCGTCTCCTGAAAGCGAATTTGTAAATAAACGTGTAAGTAATTTTCCTATTCCGGGTCCCAGCATAAATCCCTGTCCGCACATACCGACAGCTAGGTAAAAGCCATCCACTTCGGTCTCTCCAAGTATGGGAAAACCATCAGGTGTTGCAGGGTATTGTCCCCGCCATGTTCTGCGTACTTTCAAATTCTTCAAACGAGGAAAAAGTTCCAGCATTCTCTGGGCTACTTGAGGAAGAAAAATAGATGTCGCCCTGCTGTCTGTGCCGACAATTGGAGGTTCTGGAGTTATGCAGAAAATAACCTGTCCTTCAGGTCGCTGATAAAAATAGTAGTTCTTGGAGTTCTCGGCAGGTCTGAGATCAACTATCATAGGGTCAAAGAAGTGCTGAACCGCATCAGTAATACCACCCTCATGACTATCCGGTACAACCGGTATATCTAAACCAACCATTTTACCAATGAGATTTGCATTATTTCCTGCAACATTAATTACATTTTGTGCTGAAAAGGAATTTCCTTTATTTGTGTGAATTAAAAATTCGTTGCTCTTTTTTTGAATCCCGGTTACTTCCTCATTGAAAATATAGGATGCACCGTATTCCATACTCTTAAAATAAAAATAATTGAGTGCAAGATAAGGCGACGCACTGCCATCATCAGGAGAGAAAGTCGAACCTCTCAAACCATCAGGATTAACTCCTGGGGCTATTTTAAGGAATTCTTCAGCCAATATCCAATCAATATTCAAACCATAACTTTTTTGGATTTTTAATAGGTCTTTGAGCATCTTCTCATGCTCACTAGTATATGCAAGAAAAGAGTAGCCATTGGACCGCCATTCGATATCGTCGCCATATTTTTCTTTCCAGGTAGAGAATACGTCTATTGCTTCTATCGAAATATGGATCTTTGCTTTATCGGAATGAGTTGCACGGATGCCCCCAATTGCTTTTTTATTCTGACCTTGTCCCGGTGAAGCAAGACTTTCGATAACAAGTACAGAGAAATGATCTTCAGCAAGAAATAAAGCGATCGGAACTCCTACAGAGCCGGCGCCAATGATAATGATATCAAAATTCTTATTCATACGATCCTACTTTTCCTTCATTGTAGAAAGGATTTCAAGTGGAACTTCAACATATAATGGACGTCGAGTGTTTAAGGTAATATCCTGCAAAGCATATCCTTCTTCTTGATACATTCGTAAAATGAGAATTTCGCAAGTCTTTCCTCCGCATGCGCCCATACCAGCACGTGTAAGCTGCTTGAGCTGGTTCATATCGGTTATCCCCTTGCGAATCCATTTTCGGATCTCACCCGCAGTAACCCGTTCACACCGGCAAACAATGACACTGTCATCAATAGTATCCAGCAGCGGATTTTCCCTCACTTCGGAAACAATGAGTTCCTGAATCCGAATACCTGCGATCTTTTTTGCAACATGTGAAGGAGCTTTCACCTGTATGATCTGGGTTTTAGTTTTTGTATCACGAACCTTTACCACATGAAGTTCGTCTAGGAGGTCACCATCAATATCAACAACATGAATTTGTTGCCCGGATTCGATTGGATGATTTCCAACTTCATATGGAATCGAAACAGTCGGAAAATGCGAATCCTTTCTATAATCTACCAGCGTGATTGCCAGTGCAGGGCATACAGTAAGGCATTGCATGCAACCGGTACACTTTCCTTCAAAAGTTGGCAAGCCGAGCAAGCTATCATCTTCAATCTTTATCTGATTAAGCGGACAGACAGATGCGCATGGATTACACGGAATTTCCTGGACACAATGAAATACCGGAAATACACCTTCTTCTGATTTGGGAAGTTTGTAAGGTAAAGTCTTTTGTGGTGGACTCTTTAAGATTTCTGCTTTTTTGCTCCACTCCTCAGGAATTTTTTCTGAAGATCGATTTAATGCTTTTGCAATTTTGATGCCCATAATTTTTCCGTTGAACATTGCTGATGAAGCTTCAGCGATCTCTTCCGCATCACCGGTGGAGAAAACTTCCATTCCTGCTTCCTCAGCTTCTTTATGAAATTCATCGATTGGATTGAGACCCACTGCGATCAGGATTGTATCACAATGAACCGTTTTTTCTGTTCCGGAAATTGGTTTAAATTTTTTATCAACCTCTGCGATAGTTATGGATTCAACCTCATCTCTGCCATTCGCAGAAAGAATTGTATGCGAAGTATAAATAGGTACACCAAGGCGTTGAAGCTTGTCTTTATGAACCTTATAACCGCCGCATTCAGGCATCGCTTCTGCCAGTCCCGCCACTTGAATACCGGCTTGTAATGCATGGTAACCGGCAATCAGTCCAACATTTCCACCGCCAATAATGAAAATTCTCTTAGAAGGAATAACCATATCTCTGTTGACCAGTGTCTGAAATGCTCCTGCTCCATACACACCCGGCAAAGTATTACCGGGGAAAACCAGCATTTTTTCGCGAGCGCCGGCTGCATTTAACAAGATTTTGGGCTTGATGAGCAAATAGGTATTATCTTTTAGAATTCCTACTTTTTTATCGCTGAATACATAAACCGCAGTGCTGTTCGTCCATATTGTTGCGGTATCATATTTCAGCAGTTCTTCGGATAAAATTTTGGCGATATCAATTCCCCGTGTTCCGGCATAACAATCTTTTATCGAACCAAAAAATTTGTGTGTTTGAAGCACCAGTTTCCCACCAAGTTCTGACTTATCATCAACTAAAATGAGCGGCACATTGTTTTTGGATAATTCGATCGCAGCAGATAATCCGGATGGTCCTCCACCAATTATAAGAACATCGGTTTCATATTCCTCAATTGGATCAAAAGATGGACTTTCATTCACTTCCGGCAATTCAGGAAGCCCCTCACAGCTTTGAACGATCATGTTTTCTGCCACAGGTATCATGCAGGATTTTACCGGAATTCCGTTTGCAATTACTGTACACTGTGCACATTGACCATTTGCACAGAATATCCCTTGAGGACTGTCATCTTTCACATGATGACCAAAAACATGTATTCCATGAGCAAACAATGCAGAAGCGATCATTTCACCCTCTTGAGCATACAGCTTTTGATCGTTCCAATAAAAGGGAATTGCCTTTCTCTCTTTTATTTCAAGAATAGGATGTTCTTTTATTCGATAAGTTTCTGCCATTTTAAGTCCAATAATTATTTTTTAAGTTCCTTTTATTTTTAAGTGGGTCGATATACTTAAAATCTGAATTTCCAATATCCAACACGGAATATCGAATATCCAAGTGTTTTTGTTGATATCGCTCATTTTTCTTTTTCGCCGTATCAATGCTCTTAAAAAGTATTGAGATCAACTTGTCTGTCTCCTGCAATAGAGGAGACAATTTTGTTGAAGGTTGAATTAATTTTGCCTTTACTATTATCTTCAACCACACTTCGATTGCCTTGCGGATGGTTGAAAACCTACGCAATGGTAATCCGTTCACAACCATTGCGAAGGTCAAGACCATTCGCAAGGTTTCAGATTGTTTCAGCACTTTGCGCCTCTCCGTAATTGGGAGCAGGTGATGTACCACTTTTCAGCATTTGAAAAGAAATATGTTTACCTGCTTTTGTGTCAGGTAGTTGCTCAGAAACATGAATAATTCTAACCGCATAATCAATAAGACGATCCTGCAAATCGAACTTCATTTGATTATTTTCTCTATTCTTTTCTTTCTCGCTCATTTATCTTTTTCCTTCATCATTGGATATTCCGTGCCTGCCCCGTGTAATCTTCTTTTTTTTATTACACTGGGGTTGGATATTGGATATTTTTCCCAACTTACACACCTATTTCTTCAAAGAGCCTTTTTTATTTTCTTTTTAAGCTGCTTGATATGACCTTTACCCACACCTATCACGTTGCATCCAAGCTCGATATACTTCATGATCTTTTCATCAGTTAAAAAATTGGAGCAGTCAACGATCAGTGGTTTTCTTCCACAC
The DNA here is from genome assembly GCA_030611765.1 of Candidatus Cloacimonadota bacterium. Classification (GTDB taxonomy): domain Bacteria; phylum Cloacimonadota; class Cloacimonadia; order JGIOTU-2; family JGIOTU-2; genus Celaenobacter. The sequence goes on from JAUWPE010000007.1 coordinate 30,121, forward strand.
ATTTGGACAACATCTTCAGGTGCAAGGGCTTTATATGGTTTATGACCAACTGCAAACACTACGATCTCGGCATCAAAAAGGGTTTTGCTCAAATCCTTCTCAATTCTCATATATCCAAGCTCCGGCCACACTTCTACAAGTGGATCGTGTACAGAAATGATCGCATCTTTTTCCATGAGATGCTCCCAGAGAAGTTTTGTTGGGGAATGCCTTGTATCAGCTACATTCTGCAGGTATGAAACACCGAGTATAGCAATACGTTTATCCTGAAGAGAAGGACATGCCTCCTCGATTATCTCAATCGTATGCATGGGCATCAGGTCATTTATATTTACAGCACTTACAGCCATTGGAAGTTTATTCTCCAAACCAAAAAGCGCTTCAGCAGCCCAATTCGCAAGTACCGGATCCTTTGTAAGGCAATAACCTCCAACACCCAAACTTGGACGCAGCATATTATCATGAGTACCCTCACGAACTTTAATTGATTTGATCACATCAAAAAGGTTCACCCCGATGTTTTCAGCGAGTTTCGCCCACTCGAACATCAGTGCAATATTTGTAGCGCGGTATGAATTTTCAAGCACTTTTGCCATTTCTGAAGCGTTGGTATGCCCCAATCGGCAGATTGGAAAATGTTCTGTATCGAGCACATTTGTGAGAAATTCTTCAGCAAGATAAGCTGCTTTCTCGTTAATGCCAGAAAAAGTTCTCCAATAATTTCTAATAGAGCTTACATATTTTGAACCGGGCATTACACGCTCATAGGAATGGGCTATAAGAGGAGGAAATTTTTCTACATCGATTCCTCTCTTTGTGAATTCCTCTCCGATCACAGGTTTGACTATTTTCTCTGAAGTGCCCGGCGGAACAGTTGTTTCAATAAGTATCAGGCACTCGGGTTTGATGCTTCTTCCAATTGTTCTCATCCCTTCCTTGAAGGCATTAAGGTCACAATATCCTTCTTCTGCCTGTCCAAGCTCTGGTTTTTGCGCATCCAGTTGAATATCTACTACAACAATATCTGCAAAAGTAAATACTTTTGGATGCCAGGTGGCACGAAGAGTTTTCTTCTTGTTTACACAACGTGGAAAAATTTCCGGGATTTCCGGATCATCCGCATTCACTGGCGGTTTTCCGCTATTTATAACAGGAATTTTCCAATATGATCGACGTGAAACAAGGTCGTTGCCATGAACAAAATACACTGGCTCTCCATTTTTATCTTCGGCATCTGCAACCACTGCAGCCATAACTGAGCCAACGAATCCCATACCCTGTACAACAACGATCTTCCTCCCCTTTTTTCTTTCTTCTTCTGAAAGAGACTTGAGGATTTCGAATTCCTGCTTGTCCTCTTCCGGCGTTGGAAATGGATATTCAGTTCCATCTGGAGCAACCGATAATGACATATATCCTCCTAAAAAAATCATCCTACCAAATGAGGATGTGTCTCTCTTTTTTTTCGGGTTCATACAGTGTCAAGAATTTCACTCTATACCTTGCATACCCCCAAAAATTTACAGATCCATGTCAATAGGTTATGAAATCACATAAAGAATAAACAATAAATTGTCACCCTGAGCTTGCCTGTCGAGGCGGAGCGGAGCGCAGACTGGTCGAAGGGTCTGCCAATTCTTAATATAAAACACTTCGAGAACCTCAGTGTGACAACGAATAAAATATTTTGAAATAGTTTGAGCGAAGGTGAATTTCACAAGAATTGTACAAAGTAATTTTCCAACTGATAATTCCCGCTATCCATTTATTCATGGGCTCTACAGAAAATGTGTGCCTAATTTTGGGGGGTATCACTGTTTCACTCTATACATTCTATAATGAGCAACTCCAAAATCAGCAATTGAAAAATTTGACAAGGATTTAGGGTCATGATGATTGAGTTCAAGGTTTTTATATGGAAATTAAAATTATTAAAAATGGAAATTTATCCAAAATATGTAACTGCGACAAGGAAATTACTCCATTATTGCTTATGAAGAAGGAACGCCTTCAGTTTCAATATGTAGTTGTTGCAGTGAAGATAGATAATATTCTTTATCCTCTTGATCATATTATCGATTCCGGCTGCACCGTAGAATATGTGCATATCGGCACGAGAGAAGGTTTGCGCATCTATCAGAATTCGCTTATCTTTGTTTTTATGCGTGCGGTAAATGAGCTTTTTGAGCGTCCCAAAATCCAGGTAAAGCATTCTCTTGGTGATGGCTGTTATATTGAAACTTTTTCCCGATTTTTGCTCACTAAAGATGACGTGGAGAAAATAAAAAAAAGAATGGAGCACTTGATAGCCGAGGATGAAACCTTCGAACCTCTTTATCTTTCCAAAAGACAGGCATATCAATACTTTGAAGAAAACGAGATCAAGCTTCAACTTTTAAAATACTGCCCTAAAAATAACATTCTCATTTATAAATATGCAGAGCTTTATGATTTCTTTAACGGACCCCTTGTTCCTTCAACGGGCTATCTTAAACTTTTCGATCTGAAATATGTACCACCGGGTCTTATACTGAGATTTCCTACTGTGGATTATCCGGACAGGATCGGAACCTTCCGTCCTTTGCCAAATTTGCTAAAGATCTTCACTGAATATGAGCGCTGGGGTAACATACTCAATCTCTCATACGTTGCATCGCTGAACCAGAAAGTGGAAAATTTTGAGATAAATGAGATTATTCAGGTTTCCGAAGCACTACATGAGAAAAAAATCGCTGAAATTGCTGAAGAGATTCATCAAAAAAGAAATTCTGGAATTGTTGTTCTGATATCGGGACCTTCAGCATCAGGTAAAACCACCTTTGTGAAACGGCTCGCAATTCAGTTGAAAGTGACTGGACTCTCATCTTTTGTGACCTCTCTTGATAACTATTTCCTTGATAGAGAAAAAACTCCAAGAGATGAGCAAGGTGAATATGATTTCGAATCAATTAATGCGCTTGATAAAGAACTTATTAATAATCATATTGAACATCTGCTCGAAGGAAAGGAAGTCGAAATTCCCAAATACAATTTCAGAGACGGAAAACGTGAAGAGCATGGTACGAAATTCCATATCAGTAAAGATCAAATAATAATTTTAGAGGGAATTCATGGATTGAATGACGTTCTGACACCATCTATAAAAAGAAAAAACAAATATAAAATCTATGTTAGTGCACTCACACAGTTGAACTTAGATAATCTGAACCGTATTTCAACTTCGGATACGCGCATTATTCGCAGAATTGTCCGCGATACATTTTTCCGCGGATATGATGCAGAACAGACCATCAAACGCTGGGATTCCATTCGGGCAGGAGAAAGAAAATTTGTTTTCTCCTTTCAAGAGGAAGCGGATGTCATGTTCAATTCTGCACTTGTGTACGAACTTGGCGTTTTAAAAAGGATCGCAATTCCAGAATTGATGAAGATCACACAGGAAAGTGAACAATATTCCGAAGCTCAAAGATTGATAAATTTACTCTCTTTCTTTGTAACCATTCCGGAAATATCCATTCCCCGAAATTCTATTTTACGAGAATTTATAAAGGGTAGTAATTTCGACTATTAGGATCTATGAAAGAAAAAATATTACATGACAGTTTAACTTTTGATGACGTTCTCCTTATTCCGGGAAAATCATATGTGCTTCCACGTGATGTGGCTTTGAAAACAAGACTCACGCGGCATATCTCGCTTAATATCCCAATTATCAGCGCAGCTATGGATACAGTGACCGAGTCAAAGATGGCTATTGCTATGGCAAAAGAAGGTGGTATAGGTATTATTCACAAAAACCTGACCATTGAGCAGCAGGCATCCTTCGTGCAAAAAGTGAAACGTTCGGAAAGCGTTATTATACATAATCCTATTACTCTCACTCCCAATGCCCGTCTGCAGGATGCTCACGATGTAATGCAGGAGCATAATATCTCAGGAATCCCAATTGTTGAGAGGAATAAACTCGTTGGAATAATCACAAACAGAGACATGATGTTTGAGGATGATCTTTCAAAAAAAGTATCTGAATTGATGACATCACAAAATTTGGTCACTGCTTTGGACGGCATCTCTCTGGAAGATGCAACAACCCTATTGCACAAACACCGTATTGAAAAGCTGCTTCTTGTTGATGACTCCTACTCTCTTAAAGGTTTGATAACTGTGAAAGACATAATGAAAAGCATCAAATATCCCAATGCTGCCAAGGATGAAGAAGGAAGACTTCTTGCCGGTGCTGCGATCGGCGTAGGTGGAGATTATCTTGAACGTGCCCAGGAACTCATCAATGCTGATGTGGATGTGATAGTCATAGATACAGCTCATGGGCATAGTGTGAAAGCCATGGAAGCGATGAGAAATTTACGAAGGAAGTTTCCCAATCAAAATATTATTGCAGGAAATGTCGCCACGGCTGAAGCTACAATGGATCTTATCAAAACAGGAGTCGATGCTGTAAAAGTGGGAATTGGACCGGGTTCAATTTGTACCACACGAGTGATTGCAGGAGTAGGAGTTCCTCAGCTTACAGCGATACTGGAATGTGCAAAAGCAACACAGAATGAAGTACCCATCATTGCTGACGGCGGTATCAAATACTCAGGCGACATTGCAAAAGCAATTGCTGCCGGAGCAAATGTTGTGATGATCGGCTCGCTCTTTGCCGGTACTGATGAAAGCCCTGGTGAGGATGTTATTTATGAAGGAAGACGATATAAAACCTATCGCGGCATGGGCTCTATCGGAGCAATGAAAGCCGGGAGTAAAGATAGATATTTCCAGGATGATGTGAAAACGAGCAATCCAACCGAGAGCATCAAACTCGTCGCCGAAGGTATAGAAGGACGAGTTGAATATAAAGGGCCTCTCTCGGATTATATTTTCCAATTACTTGGAGGACTAAAAGCAGGAATGGGCTACTGTGGAGCTGCAACAATTGAGGAAATGAGAAACAAAACAGTTTTTACAAAAATTACCTCAGCATCCCTTAAAGAAAGCCATCCTCATGATGTATCAATAGTAAAGGAAGCACCGAACTATCAAAGATAGATTGTCGTAAAGCGTAGAGCGAGGAGCGTAGGGCGAAGGATGAGATTTAGTTCTTGTGTAATATCTGAATAAATTTCAAAAATTTTTACACCATTTGTTTGCACTCTTTATCATATTAGTCAGCATTCTACATATATGATCATATTTATCTAACAATTCTTCATATTCTGTTTTGTTGAGATAACCACATTCACAGGCGAACTCCAACCACACAATGGTTTCGGCAGCTTCAGCATCAGAATCGCTTAGTTTGCTAATAAAATGTGCAAGATATCTACGTTTTCTCCATGCTTCGGCAATGTTGCCACACACTGATCGAGAAGAACGTCTGATTTGATCGGTTAATGAATATTTCTCATCAATTGGCCACTTTTTCGATAAATGAAAAATGCGCATTGCAGCTTCAAATGATATTATATACACTTCCAGTTCTGTAAAATCCAAAATTATCTTAGAACGAACTCTTGAATTATCCATAAATATAACCTTTCATTTTTCTTCAATCTTCTCTTTTCGCTCCTCGCACCTCGCTCTTCTCTTCTCGCTCTTCGCTCCACGCTCCACGCTCTACGCTTCACGCTTCACGTTCTTCGAATATCCCCCCATATCAACTTATGCAACTGCATATTCAATCTAATAGGCAGCTTAGTTTCCAAAATCCATTCAGCTAATTCTTTTCTATCTAATTTTTCATAAACTGGAGAAAATAGGATTTGATACTGAACGAGATCATACTTATCAATAATCTGAAGCGACCAATCAAAATCCTGCTTGTCTTCAATTACAAATTTCAGCTCATCCCGATCATTGAAATATTTGATGTTATCCCATAAAATTTTATTGCACATTCCGCTTGAGGGAGTTTTAAAATCAACGATCTTAATGACTTCTTTCGGAACATCTTTTAACGAAATTGAGTTATTGGTTTCCAGCAAAACATCATAATTTTTTTTTAACAAAAGCTTTATGAGCTCTATGGACTTAGCTTGCAGGAGCGGCTCCCCACCGGTAATTTCAACGAGTTTTATAGGATGATATTTCTCAACTTCTTTAACAATATCTTCGATCGAAAGTGTAAATTCCGGCTCATAAGCATACTGAGTATCACAGTAAGTGCAGCGCAAATTGCAACCGGCAAGGCGCACAAAAACACAAGGGAGTCCAGCGTATGAGGACTCCCCTTGCAAACTATAAAAAATCTCAGATAATTCCATCAAAAAGGCAAGTAATCGAAATGTTTTTTATATCCTAACTTTTTTTCTATCTTTTTAAGGATCTCTTCAGGATGTCCTGTCACGAACATCTTGCTGCCATTGCATTCAAAGAGATAATAATCCTTTGCATCCCAGGAAAAATATTTTAGATATTCGACCTTTCCGAAAATCGGTTTTCCGACAGACATAAGCAGTTCAATATCGCAGGTATTCAGTGTCACAAAATTTTCGTAAGGGTCTTTTTTATTCATTCTGGTCAGAAGCAGATTAGCATCAACGTCTGGCTCAATCTTACCCTTATAAGTATCGAGCATAAGCGCTTTTGCAGAATTTTCAGTCACCATTTTAAAAAGTGTTTCATTAGGAATCTCAGGGAATGTCTGCTTCGTGTATATGATCTCTTTCAATAAATTTGTACTTCCCGATAATGTCGAATCCGTACCAAGACATATATTGATCCCCAACTTTAGAACAGTATCAATATCCAGTGTAATTCCAAGCAGATAGATATTAGAGTTCGGACACCATGCAATGCTCGCTCCAGCTGCTTTAAGCTGTTTAAACTGTTCTGTTGTAAGCGCCGTACAATGAACAAAAATTGAATTGCTCTTAAGCAGACCCTGTTCCACCAATTCGTCAAATTCGCCTCGTGAAAGCTCATCGCTGCCCTCTGCGAGATGAATGATAAAGGGAATTTTCCCTCTAGTTTTTTTCATCTCTTCAGAAAGCTCATCCCCACCCCACCAGTTTTTGCCAGTAATGGAATGTCCCTGCTGAAAATCAGATATAACTTTTATTGGAAAGGATTGATAGTATTCGTCTTTCTGGCGCGGTACATGATCCTGAATAATAGTCACGCCGGAAAAGATATTTTTATATACACCAAGCATTGCAAGATCCAGTCCGGCTTCTTCCATAAGATGACTCATCGGTGTTTTCAGGTATTTATCACGCTCTTTTATAGGATCAGAGTCATTGAGTTCTTTGACCCAGATGTTTGTGTTTGCATAAGGTCTGCCTGGAGCGCCTTTCGGTACCCAGTTCCCAACAAGATGATCATGAATATTGATAAGAGAGGGATAGGCAACAAGACCATTACAATCTGCATGGATCTTATCATAAGATTTATCAGAATACTTGCCGTTTGTCACATAGAGATTATTCACTCCATGCTCTTTGGCATTCTTCACAATTAAAACATTTGTAAATTCCATGGTTACCAACTTTATTTTACATAAAATTATTATCTATAAAGCTGCTTTACAAGCTGTGGGATCACTTCAAAGAGATCGCCCACAATGCCGACATCTGCAACCTTGAAGATCGGAGCATCTTTGTCTTTATTGATCGCAATAATAATATCTGATGACTGCATGCCAACGAGATGTTGAATTGCGCCGGATACTCCACAAGCGATATAGATCTTTGGTTTGACTGTCTTACCTGTCTGCCCGACTTGGTGAGAATACTGTATCCAACCGGCATCAACAGCAGCTCTGGATGCGCCAACTGCAGCGCCCAGTGCAGAGGCAAGCTCTTTTATCAAAGAAAAATTTTCAGCACATTTGATCCCGCGTCCACCTGTCACAATGATATCGGCATCAGTAATTTTCACACTTTGAGTTTCATCTTTTATAAATTTAAGAAATTTAGACAAGAATTTAGTTGCATCGAATGTAACTTTTTCCTGAATGATCTGCCCTTTTCGAGTTTCATCCTTTGGCAGGGGATCAAAAACTTTGTGCCGAACAGTTGCCATTTGGGGACGATAATTCGTGGTTCGTATTTTTGCCATGATATTACCGCCAAAGGCAGGTCTGGTCTGTATAAGCTCTTTTGTTTCGGGATCGATTTCAAGATCGGTGCAGTCAGCGGTCAAACCGGTTTGAAGTTCAACAGCAAGTCTCGGAATAAAAGAGCGACCTATTGCAGTAGCGCCGCTGAGAAGTATCTCCGGTTTGTATTTGTTCACAATATATGCAAGCGCTTGCGTATAGGGTTCATCAAGAAAATTCTCAAGAAATTTATCATCAACAACAATCACTTTATCAGCACCATGATGGATAAGACCTTCCGCCTGGTCATGAAAATCATATCCAAGCAACACTGCTGTGACCTCTTTCTCAAGGGAATCTGCAAGCTCTTTTGCTTTGCTGAGTATCTCAAAAGTGATAGGCATAACTGTGCCATTTTTCTGTTCTGCAAAAATCATCACACCTGAATAATCTGCAAAATTTGCTGATTGCTCCTGCTTCTTTTCGATTACTATTGCATAAACAGGACATTCCGGCACACATGCTCCACACAGCGTGCAGGCATTCAGGTCAATAACTGCTATCTTATTAACAAGTGTTATTGCCTGATATGGACAAACAGGTATACATTTACTGCAACCAATACATTTTTCTTGAATTATTTCTATCAATTTGCCTCCGCTCTGGAAAAAAAGAATGGTAATTTTTTCGTCAAGTTACTCGATTTCATAAAATCTATTTGAAAAGGGAAAATATATACACAACGTAGATGGCAATGAGGGTAAAACCCTGAATACGCCCGATACTTTTGAGAAATCGTGAAGAAGCAAAAAATAGCAGTGAAACAAAGAGACACACAGCCACATCATAAACTACATTCGAACCAAGAATAATCGGCTTTATGGTGGAAGCAATACCGAGAACGAACAAAATATTGAAAATATTACTACCTACAATATTACCAATTGCGATCGAAACCTTGCCCTTTACTACTGCCACGATCGAAGTTACTATCTCCGGTATCGAGGTTCCCAGCGCAACAACAGACATTCCGATGACCTTATCGCTCACACCCCACAAAGCAGCAATTTTAGTTGCATTCTCGACTGCAAGATGCCCACCGTACGCAATGGATGCTCCGCCCAAAATTGTTAGAAATAAATCTTTAAAAAGCGGGGATTGCAATTCTACATTATCATGATTCTCTTTGCGATCCTGCTTCGCCATACGGTATAAATAAAAAAGAAATCCTATAAAAAGTAAAAGAAAGATAATTCCTTCTATACGAGATACAACCACAAAACCTGTTTTTTGAGATGAAAAATTTATCACAAAAAGCATCATAAGAATAGTGATGAAGATCATGAAGGGATTTTCTTTTCGGATTGTGCTGCTCTCAAAATGAAGGGGTTTGATCAACGCAGCAATACCGATCGCAAGACAGATGTTCGCAATATTGCTGCCTACTACATTTCCGAAAGCAATACCATTTACGCCTGCAAGTGACGCCTTTATACTTACTGCTGCTTCCGGTGCGCTCGTGCCGATCGCTGCAATGCTCAAACCAATAAAGAGTGGTGAAACTCTGAAATATTGTGCAATGCTCGATGCGCCTTCAATGAAAAAATCCGCACCCTTTGCAAGCAACACAAAGGCAACCACAAGCAGAATATATGGTATCAATCTACACCTCGATCCATTCTGTGGGCTGATGCTGCCCTGCAACAAACAAGTTGCACTTTGCTTTTTTACTCGCAAGAAATCTTTTCATTGCTGAATACGCAAGCTCCGGTTCGTTATTCGTCTCACTGAGATGAGCAAGTACAATATTCTTCAAGCCATCATGTAGGATTTCGTCAACAAGTTCGGATGCCTGCAGGTTTGAAAGATGTCCATTCTTGCCCTTGACACGCTGCTTGAGCCACCATGCATAGGGACCATTTATAAGCATATCAATATCGTGATTACTTTCAAGGATGATAGTGCTTGGACTCTTCATTTTCTGTTTGACCAGCTTAGTCGGATAACCGAGATCGGTAAGAACTGCCAGCTTGAAAGCATTGCTGCGTTCCGAGATCAAAAAGCAGGAATTATCAGCACTATCATGAGGAACGGAAAAGGGTTCGATCAAAAAATTCTGCATGGTGAATCGTGTCCCATTTTCGAAAAAATTTACCTCTCTGATACGACCAAACCGACTTTCGCCTGCTATGTATGTACTTTCATTCACATATAAAGGAATTCCAAGGTTACGAACCACAGCTCCAGCACCTTTTATATGATCCGAATGCTCATGAGAAATAATGACAGCTTGAATATTTTGAATTGGGAAATCTATGTCAAAAAGTATCTCTTTGAGACGCTTCAAGCTCAGCCCTACATCAACCAGTATGGCTGATTCCTGACTGGAAACCAGAATGCAGTTTCCTTTACTTCCGCTTGCTAAAACTCGAACTTTCATATTAATTGAGAGATGAATTCTTGAAAAAAGGGATGGTTGTCAATGTTATCATTCATAAACCATGCATACCCCAAAAAAAATTCTCCTCTCACTCCCAAGCCCCAGCTTGGGAATGCATAATAGATCCCAATCCGCCAGATGGCGGAGGACTTCAATAAATCTACTTCGAATCCTAACCTGTCGGGGCGTAACGAAGTGAAGACTGAAGCGCAGCGAGGATTCGAGGTATTGTTTCACTTCAAAACTCGACTCCTTGTCGCTTCACTCCTTAGGAGTCGATGAATATTTTATTTTCTTTTTTATCATCAACCCACTTTGAATATTCTTGTATCATTTGTTCATATTCGTCTAAATATTCGCTGAAGATCTCTAATGTTTCGGGAGAAGTTAATTTATCAGGTTGTTTCATAATAAAATTTCGATAATTTGAATATTTCCATTCTATTGGATTACTTACGAGACCTGCTTTAACTGGATTATTGTGAATATATAAAGCTAACTGAATCAAATATTTCTCATTAAAAATTTTAATATGCTGAAGTTTTTCCTGAAAGATTGGTCCTTTGCGCTTTAATTTATAGTTGAGATGTCTGACATATGGAGACAGCGAATGATTGAATAACGAATATAAAGGTTTTTCAGAATCCTGTCTGATTAAAAAATGAAAATGGTTTGGCATCAAACAATAAGCAAAAATAGTTGCTGGATAATTATTTAATACATTGCCAAATCTTTGTAAGAACCATAAATAGTCATTATCTTTGTAGAATAACTTTAAGGTTTGCATTGTTTTATTATAGATATGAAAAATGGAACCTTTTGTGAAATCATCTTGACTACATCTCTTTATCATATTTTATTACCTCAATAAATCTACTTCGAATCCTAAGCGCAGCGAGGATTCGAGGTATTGCTTCACTTCAACCTCGACTCCTCGTCGCTTCGCTTCTTAGGAGTCGAAATTGATTGATTAATTTTAATATAAATTGTGTCAATATTTTATCACCTCAATAAATCTACTGAGGTATTGTTTCACTTCAACCTCGACTCCTTGTCGCTTCGCTCCTTAGGAGTCGAAATTGAGCGTTTCTTATTTCCCCAAAACTTGACAACCAGACCTCCCACTTTGCTTTTCTCTTACTTTACGTATAGGATGTTAATTACGTGATAATAAGCCACC
>JAUWPE010000136.1 GCA_030611765.1 Candidatus Cloacimonadota bacterium
AAACAATACCTCGAATCCTCGCTGCGCTTCAGTCTTCACTTCGTTACGCCCCGACAGGTTAGGATTCGAAGTAGATTTTTACTATTTATACGGATGATATTCAATAAGTTTTCCTTAAAGTGTCATGAATATGAAAAATTTTGGGGGTATGCCAATTTAATAACTAATCTTTCCGACTTGTATTAACCTGTTTAAAAACGAGCAGATAGCACAAAATAAAGCTTTACAGAAAAACCTCGTAAATCATTATTGTTCAGTAGGTTATATCGATAACTTAACAATAAAAAAAACGAGGTTATGTATGCTAAAACGCTATAATCAGGTAAAGCTGTCAAGTGTGGGATCAAAAAATGTTTTCGATTTATTCAGAATATTTCGACTGGAAGCAATATTGTCACAAAGTAAAATCATAAAACAGAGAGGACATCAAATAACAAAAATGCTTTTTACCTTTCTGGTTATTATCCTTGAAAACAGCAACTCAATTTTTAGTGGGATAGTTAAAAATCAGATTTCAAATCTCAAAACACCTATCAACGACATGCTTAACAATTCGCATTATAACTGAAGAAATCTGCTATATCGAATTGCTAAACGTTTTTCTCAACTTTGCCCGGCATCTCGATCTGATGATTGTTCTCTGATCTTTGACGACACAAGCAAGGTAAAGACCGGTCATAAAACACAAAATATAAGTTGGTTTTATGATCACAGTAAAAGTAGATATTTCAAAGGCTATCAGAATATAACAGCAGTATGGAGTAATGGGAGAACGGCAATACCAATTGATTTCGAGTTGAAAATTGGCAAGAAACGTCCCAAACATTCAAAGAGAGTAAATTACCATAGTGGAACTCATACAGAGCAACGAGTACGTTTCGCCAAGAAAAAGAAGACCAATATCGTAATCCGGATGATCAAACGGGTAAAACAAAGAAAATTTCCTTTCAAGTATATATTATGGGATTCTTGGTACAACTGCTCAAAAAGCTTTTCCTTTGTCTTTGAAAAATTAGTACCCTCGGGAAAAGTCTTGATTTCAATGTTGAAAAACGGAACTCAAAAATATAAATATAGAGAACGGTTTTTAAGTTTGAAAGAATTGTATCGCAGGGCAGGAAAATGGCATCGCGATCCGATTTCAAGAATAAAACATAAGTCACTTGAAGTTGAACTGCTCGATGTTTCCAGTGCGACTAACATTGTGGAGAGAACGGTCATCGGAACGGTAAAAGTGTGTTTCTTCAAATATCCGAATGTGAAAAGATGGAAAGCAATAATTTCGACAGATACCAATCTCTCTGAAATGGAAGTATTGAAAATATACTTGCAAAGATGGAGCATTGAGTGCATCTTCAAGGAGATTCGGCAATATTTCGGATATGATCAAAGTAAGTCTTCCAATTATGCGGCAATGATTGCTGACTTAACCATTCGCTATGTATTCTACACCATGTTTTGTTATCGAAAAGAGCAGAACAGCTATAAACCCATGGGACAGATTGTAGCTCAGTTTTATCAGGAGTTATTTGATATGTGGCTGAACAAATTTGTTGAAATTATGTTTATACAATACGCTAAAGATTTTGTGGATTATGCAATTGAGCTTGGTTACTCCAATCTGTATGATCTGAGAAAAAATATCGATAAATTACTTCAGGAGTTCTTCGAACGAGAAGTATTTTTAGATAAAATAACTGAATCAGATAATCACGGTTTTAGGAAATCTGCGTAAATACCTTTATGAAAGGTGATTCCAAGCATTTCGTAAAAAATCATGCCTTATTTTGTAGGGACTTGCGTGTCGGAAAGATTAGTTAATAATCTTCAAAATCTTGACACAAAATAAATTCATTTTGACGTCAATCCCTATGAGCAAAAATATACTGATTATTAACGGACCAAATCTTAACTTTCTGGGAAGACCTGAAATGAGCATTTATGGGAAAGAAACGCTGGCTGATCTACATTCAATTATCTATCAATGGATAACAAATGCGGAGTGGCAGGCGCGGTTTTTCCAAAATAATAGCGAAGGCGAAATCATCGATTATATTCAGAATAATTTTGAATGGGCTGACGGCATGGTTATCAATCCTGCTGCCTTTTCCCACACCAGCATCGCTATTTACGACTGTATCAAATCCATCAGCTTACCATCCATAGAAGTACATCTCTCCAACATCTATCACAGAGAGGAATTCAGACGAATTTCTATAACCGGTCTCGCTTGCGAAAAAATTATTGCGGGTTTAGGAGTACAGGGATATATCGAGGCACTGGAAGATCTTAAAAAAATTCTTAAATGAACCTTTCCAGGGCATTGATTGAGATTTACGATCTTTTGTACGACCGCTACGGACCTCAGTATTGGTGGCCCGGAGAAACTCGTGATGAGATTATTATCGGAGCAATTCTTACACAGAATACCAATTGGAAAAACGTAGAAAAGGCAATTGAAAACCTTAAATCTAAAAACCTGCTTACGCTCACCGCATTGAGAAATGCAGAAATCAAAGAAATCGCACAATGCATTCGTCCTTCAGGTTATTACAACCAAAAGGCAACTCGCTTGCAGGAAATTGCTAAATTTTTTCACGAAAATGGTTTACAAAGCTTGGGTGCTCTTTCGATAGCAAATATGCGTAAGGAACTAATTACACTGAAGGGTATCGGTCCGGAAACTGCGGATTCAATTCTTCTTTACGCCTTTGAAAAACCAGTCTTTGTTATCGATACATACACAACAAGAATATTTCAGAGATTAGGATTTTTTCCTGATGGCATTTCATATGATGAAGCACAGAATTTTTTCATGCAAAATCTTCAAGAAAATATTGAATTATTTAACGAATTTCATGCACTATTTGTGCGTCATGCAAAAGAATATTGCCAGAAAAATCCGCACTGTGCAAAGTGCGTCCTATTAAAGAAATGTAAATTTGAGAATAAAAATCATGATCTCAACAAAAAACAGTAAATTGAAAAAGATACGGCACATCTTTATTGTATCTGACGCAACAGGTTCCACCTGCGAAATGGTCGTCAAAGCTGCACTAAGCCAATTCAGAACGACCGATGTACACCTTCATAGAGTTCGTTATGTGAGGACAGAAAAGGAAATCAGAAATGTTGTTCAGGAGGTAATGGAAGTTGACGGGATCATTGCTTATACTCTTGTTTCCAACGAACTCCGTGATCTCATTTTTGATGAAGGAAGAAGGTGTGCAGTGCCAACGATAGATGTGATGGGTCCCCTACTGAGCAGATTTACAGAATATTTAGATATCTCCCCTATGGCAATACCTGGTATGTTCCGCAGTCTGGATAAAAATTACTACCAACGCATCGAGTGTATCGACTTTGCTGTTAAGCATGATGATGGGGAAAAAACCGGCGACCTGTACAAAGCTGATATTATAATTGTCGGTCCCAGCAGAACCTCGAAGACTCCTATCAGCATCTATCTTGCGTATAGGGATTATAAGGTTGTTAATATTCCGATGATAGTTGGAATTGACCCAGCTGAGGAGCTTTTCCAAATTGATCAGAATAAAATCGTTGGTCTGACCATCACTCCCAGCCGCCTGAAAATCATTCGGGAAGTACGTGCGAGCAGATATACGCATATCCAGCTCTCGGAATATATCGATGTAGAACTCATAAAAAAAGAGCTGAAAAATTGTATGCAAATATACAACAAACATAATTGGAAAATTGTCGATGTGACTTCAAAATCTATTGAGGAAGCAGCTACCGAGATCATGCGTTTATTTGGTAACAGAAAATTTGACAGCACGCATGTTAAAAAATTGAGTGACCATAATGGTTAGAATTACAAACAGCTTCTTGATGGTGATTTTTATTTTGTTCCTGACTACAGGATGTACTTCAAAATTCGAAAAAGCGCAAAGAGAAAAACAGGAAGACGTTACGCTCGCTGTTTCTGAAAAAACATCCTCCCATCTAACATCTCTTATGACTTCACTTCTTGATACCATTCAGAAACCATCAGAAGTTACAGGCCAAAATTTTCAGCTACTATCCGAACAATTTCCTGAATTTTCTGCTTTGTTCCTTTTTAACAACGATCTCGAACTTCAGAGAAAATATCCCTCAAATGTCAATCCTGACGATGTGATCGAGAACTGCCTTACCAGCCGGAACAGAAAAAATATCTCATCAATAACCAAACCTTTTATCGGACACTCCCTTCATAAAAATACTGATGTCTATATCTGCATCATCATACCATTCATCACAGATGATCAAGCTGATCGTGATATTCTGATAGTTTTGGTTAATACTGCTGTGCTCTTTTCAAAAATTGAACGGGAACACATAGTACCTTATCCCTATTCGCTTATCGTTATAAATAATCAACAGGATGTTGTGTATGATTCTGACCCGACGAGGATTGGAAAAGATTTCCTTACAAAAATGGATTCAAATAAATACGATCTGGCATTGAAAAATCTCTTTAATATGATGACGGAAAATGCCAGCAATCACTTCATAACTAACATCGAAGAAAAATCAAGAAATCTCAGAAAGATCTATTCATGGAATACAATATGGGCTTATGATGAGACATTTTATATTACACTTGTCCGGAATCTGAGAAAAAGCACTAATAAGCAGTCCAAAGATGTATATCTGCTTTCTACGCTCCGCAGTTATGCAATCCAAGACACACTCATTGACCCCATTATCGAGGAACAATCTGAAGATATCGAAAAACTTCTTAAATATATGTATGACCACAATCCGGAAGTATATTCCATTCAACTGGCTGACACGACAGGAACTATAATAAACGGATGGCCTCCGTGCAATTCTACAATTGGATATTGCAATTCTCAAAAACTAAACAAACCCTTTGATGCTGCACTTGATCAGGTCATTAATTCGAAGCAGGAGAATATCATTCATGCACCTCTATTTGAGGGAGGTGAAGGGAGAATAATTTTTATTCCGGTGCTCGTACACGAAGACCTGTACGGTGTGTTGATAGCTATCGAACCAGAAAAAAACTAATATAATCACAATAAAAAAGGTAGAGACAAAAAAGGACTGGAAAAAATTTATTGATATGATACTATTTTTTAAAAAAAATGAGTTTTGAAAAAGATCACTTCCCAAGTGGGGAATTTTATAGATATTTCTTTTTATAAACAGTAGTAGATTGTTTTAAAAAATATTCTTCATTTTTTCTTTGCGTTCTTTGTGTCTTTGCGTCTTTGCGAGAAT
>JAUWPE010000005.1 GCA_030611765.1 Candidatus Cloacimonadota bacterium
GCCTGTTGATACTTCAGTTAATATTCCAATAACGGTTGAGAATGGACTCTATTCTGTAAAGTTGGGTGATGTATCTCTTTGTATGGATCCAATTTCATCTTCAATTTTTGACGATAATGACGAAACCTATCTTAGAATATTTGTAGATGGGGAGCAGCTTTCTGACCAACAGATACTACCAACCTGTTATGCTTTTAAATCTGAAAAATCTGATGATACTCATAAAATTGCCGGTAAACCAGTTTCAGTAACCATACCAGACAACAATGAAGTATTAAAATGGAATGGTTCAGAATGGGAGCCCGGAACAGATGAGGTTGGTGGGCTGACTTTACCTTATTATGCAAATTATAGTGGAAATAATGATGCATTTGAAATAAGAGCAAATGGTTCTGGTGGTCGTGTAGCTACATTTAGAATTGAGAATAGTAGTAATGGTTCTGATGTTCTATTTGCACAAACAGAAGGACTAGGAGAGGCAGGATATTTTAGAATTAATAATACAAATAGTTCTGCTAATGCAATATATACAAGAACAAACGGAGATGGCTATGCACTTTATGCTAAAACTACAGGTATTAGCAATTGTGCTTATTTCAGAATAGATAATACAAGTAATAATGAAGATGTAGTTAAAGCGATAACCAATGGAACAGGATATGCAGGTTATTTTGAAGTTGATAATGCATCTAATACTCATTATGCATTATGGGTAGAAACAAATGCAACATCAGGCAAAGCTGGAAAATTTGTTGGTAATGTATATGTAACTGGAGATTTGGATGTAGGTGGTTCTAAAGATTTTTTAATTGATCATCCTCTTGACCCTGTAAACAAAATTTTAAGGCACAGTTGTATAGAAAGCTCGGAGAGAATAAATATCTATAAAGGCAGAGCAAAACTTGGAAAAGGTGAAATAAAGATTCAATTACCTGATTACTTTGATGCTTTAAATCATCCCAAAGGCAGGGAGATATTCTTAACTTCTGTTAATGGATGGTCTCCATTATTTCTAAGTGGTAAAATAAAAAATAATCAATTTATTGTCAAAACAACAAAAGATGGAAATCCTGAACAAGAATTCAGTTGGGTGATATATGCTGTAAGAAATGATGAATATGCAAAGGAGCATCCATTAATAGTTGAGCAAGAAAAAGGTATACAAAATGGTTTTAAAAAAGGTGAATTATTATATCATAAAAAATAAAATGTTTATAAAAAAAATCTACGGAGGAACAATGAAAAAGAAATTAATTAGTATATTAATTTGTTTGTGTCTTGTTTTATTAACTGCTGTAAATGTAAACGCACAACTTCCCGGTATTATTAACTTTCAGGCAAAGATTGCTGATAATAATGGTATTCCACTTAATGAACTTCACTCATTCAACTTTTCAATAATTGATCAGAATAGTAATATTCTTTGGCCTGTTGATACTTCAGTTAATATTCCAATAACGGTTGAGAATGGACTCTATTCTGTAAAGTTGGGTGATGTATCTCTTGGCATGGAACCAATACCATCTTTTATTTTTGATGAGAATGACGAAACCTATCTTAGAATATTTGTAGATGGAGAGCAGCTTTCCGACCAACAGATACTACCAACCGGTTATGCTTTTAAATCTGAAAAGTCTGATGATACGCATAAAATTGCCGGTAATCCAGTTTCTGGAACTCCAGATATTAATGAGATTCTAAAATGGAATGGTTCTCAATGGGCACCCGGGACAGATGAAGTTGGTGGATTAACTATACCCTACTCATATATTTATTGTGGCAATGATGATGCATTTGAAATTACAATTACAGGCAATAGTGATATTGCCCGTTTTGTTATTAATAATCCAAGCAACAATGGGCATGCACTATACTTAAAGACAAATGGTCAACAACAAGCTCTTTGGATAAAGAACGAAGGTGGTGATGATGCGGTTGCTATATCTAATGATAATATGCATGCTATTGATATTAATAATTATAGCACCCAAGATGCTTTGGATGTAACACAATATGGTACAGACAATTGTGCTTATTTTAAAATAGATAATACTAGTAATGATGATGATGCAATTTATGCAACAACAAATGGCACAGGATATGCAGGTTATTTTGTTGGTGATGTGCACATTACAGGAACATTAACTGGAGGTAAAGCTTTTTCAAAAATCGACCATCCTCTTGACCCTGAAAACAAATATCTGTATCATTCATTTGTAGAATCACCTGATATGATGAATGTTTACAATGGTAATATTATATTGGATTCCAATGGTGATGCAAAAGTTGAACTGCCTGATTGGTTTGAGGTACTCAATAAAGATTTCAGATATCAATTAACATGTATTGGTGGTTTTGCACCTGTTTATGTTTCAGAAGAAGTCTCAAATAATATGTTTAAAATTTCGGGTGGAGATCCTGGAATAAAAATTTCTTGGCAAGTTACAGGTATAAGGCAAGACCCTTTTGCTAATCAACATCGTATTCAGGTAGAGGTTGAAAAGTCATCAAAAGAAAAAGGACATTATTTACACTATAAAGAATATAATCAACCTATAGAAAATAGTATTGAAGCGGTTAGACATCCTGATATTCTTGAAGATGATAATTCTGAAAATAATTAGATTTAAAAGGAGTTATAATGAGATTAAATAAATTATTGTTTTTTGTATTATTCGGTTTTGTGATATTTTCATTTTCGGTTCTTTTATCGCAAACAAATAAATCCTATCATAATATATGTTATATATTTTCGGGTGGCGGCGGCACTCGTTTATCAGATAATTACTCACAATTTGATGTTAATTGCGAGGACATTTCTGGCTTTAGGTATTCCACCAATTATAAGCAAATAGACGGATTTCTTTCTTGTGATTCTATACCGGTTGATGATACAATTTTTGTCTTAATTGATGACACAACTGCCTATTATAATACAACTTTTCTTTATCCTTTATCTGTAAGTAACACAGATGTTGATCCTCCGGTTGAAGCATTTGCATTTACATTAACTTATAATGATTCAACTTTGTTAAAAGCAACTGGTGTTGAAACAGATGGAACCTTAACAGATGATGGTTGGATCACTATAGTTGACACATCTGTTGGTGGTCAAATAATCGTAGCTGCTGCTTCAGTGGGATATTTATCAGGTGAAGGTGTTTTGGTATTTATTGAATTCGATGTTTATTCTCCTTCCAAAAACGATTCTATTGTAAATCTTCAGGTAACTCAATTTTTATTTAATGAAGGTAATCCAATTGCAAATATTGATAGTGCATTATCAGTATTACATATTAAGCCCACTCCAGGTATCGACGATCCAGAAAATCCATTTTATCTTTGTTTATATCAAAACTTCCCCAATCCAATTAAAGGAAAATCAACTTTCAAGTTTGGCTTACCAAAGCCATCTGTTGTAAAATTACAAATATACAACCTGAAAGGTCAGTTAGTAGCAACTCTTATTGATGAAGAAAAACCTAAAGGTTATCACACTATTGAATGGAATACAGGTAACTTGAAATCTGGCATCTATTTCTATAAATTATCAACCCCGGATAATACATTTATAAAGAAGATGATCCTCCTACGTTAAAGCTATAGCGCGCCCCGGCTTCATTGCATTACGCCGTGACAGGCAACGGGAAATTACCTACATGAGCGTTGCTTCTTTGAAGATGATTTCTATGAGATCAACTGCTTGATCATCGATTTGCATTCATTAGATTATGGAGAGGGGTTGGGACAAAAACATTATATAAAATAATTGACGATAATATCGAATAGTCAAATTAGTAAAGCATGTTTAATAGACAGAGAATAGAATATCTTACGATGATAAACTTCATAAATATATTAAAGAAGCCGCATTTTTGTTACTATTTTGATGCTAAATATTTGATCTTGGCTGCCATCTTGCCTTATATTTGGTTGTTGCGCAAACACTAAAATATATGGATCATACTTTTCTGCTTAAGCTTCTGCTGAGTTTTATTATCGGAGGGATCTGGATAACGTTTGCAACGATCATTGCAGAAAGGTTTGGCTCCAAACTTGGCGGTGTTCTTGCGGGAATTCCCAGCACTGTCATAATCTCTCTTTTCTTTATCGGCTGGACACAATCTCCGATAATTGCATCCAAAGCAACAACAGTAGTTCCCATTATTATGGGAATCGATGCACTATTTGTGGTTGTGTATGCACTACTTAGAAATAGAAATTTTTATATTGCACTTGGCGGAGCTCTCTTATTCTGGGCAGTTTCATCCTACATTCTTGCATTGGTCGGGTTTGATAGTTTCTTAATTTCCTTGATTGGTTTCGTTGTATTTGTGGTGATTTCATTTTACATCCTGGAAAAGCGGCACTCCTTTCCTTCAGAATCCCCCAAATACACAAAATATAATGTACTAACCTTACTAATAAGAGGAATTTTGAGCGGTTCGATCATAGCATTTGCCGTGCTTATGGCAAAGATAGCCGGTCCCCTTGTGGGCGGTATGTTCTCAGCATTTCCTGCGGTGATGATCTCAACAATGATCATTACACATTTTGCACATGGGACAAAATTTTCAATCGCTGTACTCAAAATAATAATGGTAAGCGGTCCGGTGAATGTGCTAGCTTATGCAGTTGCAGTGCGATATTTTTATGGGAGCGTGGGGTTGCTATGGGGGACATTGATTTCATTTGTAATTTCCTTGATAAGTTCGTTTTTGGTCTATCAGTTCGTAAAAAGAAAAATGATATAACATCAAGAGAATCAGGCAAAGAACTTGAATTAATCAGATAAAATATCTTGGTGATGGGCAAGTACTTCACCAATAGTATATTTGAAAACTCGAGTTGAGTTTAGGTTGTAACTCCAAATCAAAAAGGAATGTCATTCCCAATACTGCCCAACTTGATTGGGTATTGGGAATCCAGAAAAGCAATCAGCTAGATTACCTTTTCCTTGAGAATAACACTCCAAAAACGGTCGCTATTTATAAAAAATAGATTCTTCGCGGAGTTTATACTGAGCAAAGCGAATGTGCTCAAGAATGACAATGGTTATAATAAAAACTGTGTAGATGCAGATTCATCCTGCGTAGAGGGTTCATATCATTCTTAATTGAAGGAAGTTACAAAAGTATTATGGGTAAAAATTTCAAAAAGATACTCGATCCAAACTTAAAGGTAAATCAGGCAAAGAATTTGAATTAGTCAGAAAGACTCTTTTGATGATAGGCAAGCACTTCCCCGATCGTATATAAAGACCCACTAACGCAGATGAGATCATCCTTATCTGCGATCTTCTTTGCGTGTTCAAAAGCAGAAATGCTATCTGGAAATTTGTAATATCTTATTCCTGTTTTCTTAACTTCTTTCTCAAGAGTTTCAACCGCAGCAGCTCTGTGGGACTGGGATTTACTGATAACAATAATATCTGCGATCTCGGAAATTGTGCTCACCATTTTCTTGATATTTTTATCATATAGAATACCGAGAACAACTATAAGCCGTTTGTATGTATATATCGATTCGATGTTTTGAACGAGCTGTCTCATTCCTGCAGTATTGTGTGCGCCATCAAGAATGATCGTGGGATTTTTTCCAATCTGTTGCAAGCGTCCATTCCAGACAACAGAGTGCAGTGCTTTCCTTGTTTTATCCTCATCAAGTTTAAATCCATACATTTTTGAAAGCACAGCGCAAATTAGAAGCCCGAGTGCAGAATTTCCAACCTGATGTGCTCCCGCAAGATTGCAGTGTATGTGTGCCCAATTAATATAGTATGATGGAATTGAGATGTCATAATAAACCCCATTTTCATCATACTTTTCATACGAAACAGCAACTAATTTCTCATACTCAATTACTGGACAAGCAAGTGATTTTGCTCGTTGCAGAATTGCCTTTCGTGCTGAAGGACGTGTTGCACCGAGTACAAGCGGTATTCCTGCTTTTAGAATTCCTGCTTTTTCTAGAGCGATCTTCGGAAGAGTTTTGCCCAGTGATTTTGTGTGATCATATTCAATATTTGTAATGACTGTAATGACTGCGTTCAGAAGCACGCTTGCATCGAGCCGTCCGCCGAGCCCGACTTCCATGATCGAAAAATCAATGCTTTTTTGATAGAAAAGCTCAAAGGCAATTGCAGTTGAAATCTCAAAATAGGTGGTATCGCATCTTTCGTGGGCTTCTTTTCTCTTGAGATACAATTCGAGCAGTTCTTCGGGAATAATTTCTTTCTTATTGATGCGGAAGCGTTCTTTGTAATCAACAAGATGTGGCGATGTATTGAGTCCAACTGAGAAATCATGAGCATGTAAAATTGACTCGATCGCAGCACAAGTGGAGCCCTTACCGTTCGTTCCGGCAACATGAATTCCCTGTATTTTCTTTTCGGGATTGCCAATCTCATCGAGGAATTTTTTTATCCTTGTGAGTTCAATTTTCCTGTCTATTGCAGTTTTTGCAAATATTTCTTTTAGAAATTCCGTATAGTTCATTTGCAATTACTTTATAAGGATAAATATCACTTTGCATTTTTTGTTTTGCCATATATACAATCTTACAAAGTTAAATCCGTCCCCAAGCAGGGGCTTGGGAACGAGGGGATTATGGCATTCTTTATAATTCATATTATTTCAGATAGATCATTTTATTAAATGTTGTTTCTACATTTTCAGAAACTATCTTGTAAAGATATACACCACCGGAAACTATTCTGCCATTCTCATCTTTCCCATCCCAGACTGCTTGAAGCGTTCCCAAACCGGGGTTTGGGAACGAGGTAATGATTTTGGTAAGTTGTCCCTTAATATTGTAAATACTAATCTGAGTTAATTCGTGATAATTCGCGGTTGCATTATATGAGATTGTGGTCGAGTTCGAGAATGGATTGGGATAATTGTAGGCAGTAACACTTTCATGGCCTGTTCCCGGATAGTAAAATCCAGCATCTTGCGGATTGACACCTACTGTAAGTATGTGAAGAAGCTCCTCGTTTTCAGAATAGATATATACTTTCCCATTATTGATCCAGTCAACAGAATCACCAAGATAGAGTTTGCCGTTCTCGTCAAAATGAATGAAGCTCCCCCCGCTTGCCCATAACCCGCTTGCGGAATGAACAATTGAAAGATCAATTGAATTATACGCCATGAACCCGAGCCCGAAACCATCACAAAGATATGCAGTGCCGTTTGGATGGATGGCAATTTTGGTCGGCGAGCCACCGATTTCCATGGTTGTGATTACTTCATGAGTTGTAGTATTTATTATGTAAATTTTTCCCCAAACTGGGGGACTGCCGTAGCCGTAATTCCCGGTGCAGACTACATGTAATCTTCCCATTGCATCGACCGCACCAAACTGTGGATTGTTCCCCACAGGAATTTGATCGAGCACAGAATCATTATTCACATCTATGACTGTTACACTTCCTGCTGGCGAACCATAAGAGGAATTCATGACGAATAATTTATCATCACACACAACCATTCCTTCGGGTGCCGATCCAACTGACAGGGAATTTACAATAGATTTTTCAATGAGATCGACAACATACACAGTATTAGTAAAAAGACCGCTCACATATCCCTTGTTTCCATAAGGATGAATGACCATCCAGTAAGGATTTGAGCCGTTCGGGCACTGGATATGATCAAGTGTAGTCTCGGTTTCGAGATCGATGATCTGTATGTTGTGCACACCGGAATTGACCACGTATGCTATGCTGTTCTGTATGACAATTTGATTGGCATACTGCCCGAGTTGGAGTATGTGGTTTTCTAAGATTTCTGTGACCGTATCATAATGCGAAAGCGTTTCGTCATTGCTGTTCACAATATACACATCATGACCACAAAGAGGTAAAAACAAAACGAGCATACCAAGCAGACTAATAAGAAGTAGATTTATTTTCATTTTTTTCCTTTCTATCTGTAAGATATTATGCAGGATAGTTCATAATTTATTCTAGGCGAGGGAACATTTCTTGAAGTTTCGTATTGTACATTAAAGATATTATTTATACGAAAATTTATCGAAGCGTTGATTTTTTTGCCTATTTGAGATGTTAAATGCAAACCTGCATCATAAGTGGTATAACCATCAATTACAACGGTATTGCTGAAATTATCATATTGTTTACCAACATTAAGGATCGATGCAAAGAGTTTGAGATTCATAAAAGAGTATGAAACTTTTCCCTGCACTTTATGGAGCGGTTTATTTGTAAGATATTTATCATAATGATCGGAAGATGTTGTCTTGTTGACAGGGTAGTTTCTTGAACCGTTACATTCAATTTCAAAATTCTTAAAAACCTTCCAGTTCAGAGAACCCGAAAAGCCATAGAGTTCTGCATCGGCAAGATTTTTCGGCTTCCACACTCCAAGTGCGCTTCTGTACCAATAGATGAGATTTTCAATGCGGTTGAAATATGTTTCGCCGGCAAGTATGAATGTGCAAGCCTTCACTTTTGCATTGCTGCTCATGCCATAGGAACGTTCAGGACCAAGATCGGGATTTCCCTGCACGCGTGAGTCACCTTTCCAGAAAAGTGAGCTGAATTCCGGCATTGCAAAAGAGTTTCCTCCTGAAATACTCATCTGAAAAATATCAGATTGTGCTGGATATTCAAGCGTAAGGTGAGATGACAGATAGACATCATCATTGATAAAGTAGTCGGCACGGATGGAAGGAATGAGTGAAATTTCCTGCTGCCCAAGAGAAAATGGACATGAAGTTTCGTTTGATAGATAGAGGAAAGTTCTATTTTTTTGAGAGATCGAACTTTCAGGATGGAGATGGTCATCATATTTGTAAGTTTCATATCGCAAACCACAATTTGAGATCGAAAACAGAATAGAACCTTTTGTGTTCAATTTTATTTGAGCTTCAAATGCAGAAGTTGTATTTGCCGAGTTGTATGCATAAAAGGGATTTTCAGTTTCATTTTCATAATTGCTTTTGTTGAATTGATAAAAGAGAGAACTCGTGAAATCGTTTTTTCCAAACGGGAGGTGTAATTCATTTTTAATATGTACTCTATCTGCCCTTGCTCGTGCGTTTTCGAACCACACATAATCGGTGGACTGCCCGGGAATACCTTTATTGGCTTTATAATAAAGAAATGACAATTCAGAATATGTGTTCTTTTTAAAAGCTATTCGAGATTGAAGAGATAAAGAACCCTCTATAATGTCATTATTTGTACGCCTGACCGTTTTTTCTTCCTGTTCATTATAATAGCTGAAATTGTTTTTTGCTGTATGACCATAAAGATTGCATAACACGGAAGAATTTCCAAAAGCAAAATTATTTTGATAATTTAGTGAATAATTTACCCAATTTCCGGAATGAAAGGTGAGATCATGATTGTGAAGACGTGAGCGGGAATTTTTCAGTACTATGTTAATAATACCGCCAATTGCAGATTCTCCGGATGTGCTACCTGCATTATGAGAGATAACTTCTACGTGATCAATCAAGTTTATGGGAATTGAGGTAACTGTGTTTCCAGCTGAATTGTCTGTTTTCATGCCGTCTATAAGATAGACACAATGACGTGGTTCATAAGCATAAAGCTGAAGTTGTTTCTCGCCGGTTGCACTTTCTTTTAGAAGTAATCCCGGATGAGATGAAACAAATTCCTGTGTGCCAATTTGTCCGAGATTTTCGGGAGTGAGTATTTCAACATCTGTAGAGGATAATTTGAGCGAAGTTGATTTTTCTGTGCTTACATTCAATCCCTGTATTCTAATGGGGTCAATTGAAAGATAAATAGTATTGTCTTTTGGGTCGTTAACAGTAAATTCTCTTGTCTCATAACCTTGTGATGATATAATTATTCTACATGGAATTTCGCAGCTACGCAATAAGAACATGCCATTATTATCTGAAAGTGTAATATGATCGGCATGAGCAATTTTTACTAACGCATACTGTATCGGCTTGCCTGTTTTTCCGCTGAGGACGCGCCCCTGAATATCTGCTAAAACAAGTGTAGGTAGTATGAAAAGAATAGAAATGACAATAAATAATTTACTCATCAGGACTTTCATTTTGAGCATAATTATAAAGTATATTCGGCTTTCCCGTGAATGGATTTCTTGTAACTTCTATCGGAACGTGAAAGACTTTTTTTAATTCTTCTTTTTTCAGAACATCCTCAGTATTGCCATAAGCAACAATGTGCCCATTATCCAGAATGAGTATCTTATTACAAAATTCTGCAGCGAGATTGATATTATGAGAAACTGCGAGAATGGTTTTGTTCTGTTCCTTATTTTGTTTTTGCAAGAGTGAGAAAATTCCTATCTGATGATGAATATCAAGATGGGATGCCGGCTCATCAAAAAGAAGAATATCCGTGTTCTGATTAAGCGCCATGGCGATCATGATAAGTTGAAACTCTCCACCGCTCAGTTCACTGATATAGCGACCGGAAAGATGATGGATATTGAGTTCATTTAGGATGTTTTCGGTTTGGACAATTTGCTTATTTGTGTAATTTTGCCAAAAACCGAGATAGGGATATTTTCCCATCAGCACGACATCCCGAACGGTAAAATCGAACTCAAAGTGTGGTTGCTGTACCACAACCGAAACCTTACGTGCACGTTCAATATCCGAGTAATCAGAAAGCGGAATATTATGAAGGTAAATATCTCCCCGATAGTCACTTATGTAACCACACAGGCACTTAATGAGAGTTGACTTGCCGGAGCCATTCGGTCCAATCAAACCAACAAAATCATTATTGTTCACAGTGAATGAAATATTATTTAGAACAGGTTTCTCGGAGTATGAATATTTTAAATTTGAAGTTTTTATCATTTTTATTGACGTTCACATACTGGATTTGTATGTTTTAGTAAAATATGATCATGGAGGTCATAATGAAAATATCGATTGATACCGACTACTGTTTGCGAGCTCTTCAGGAACTTGCATACCAGGATAGGGAGGCACCTTATTCTATTGTAAAGATAGCAACCAAGAGGAAAATTCCTAACAAATATCTCGAGAAGCTTTTCAGAAGAATGAGAATAGGCGGGATCGTTAAGTCCGTAAAGGGACGTACAGGTGGCTATATGCTTACCCGCGATCCTGATAAGATAACTACTAAAGATATCATCAAAGCAGTTGACGGCAGAACTAATATTCATAGCTGTACTGACCGCAAAACCGAAAAGCTCTGCGAGTTTATTGACGAATGCTCTTTCCAGGATTTCTGGACTGATTTTAATACTCATATTAATAACTTTCTTGAATCCTACACACTTGCTGACTTTCTTGAAAAAGAAAAATAACTGAGTGTTCGATGAGCGGTAAGGAAGTTTATCTCGACAGCTGTAAAACATCTCGCCTTGCGTCTGAAGTATTACACGCAATGATGCCCTATTTGACAGATAAATATTGGTATCCAGGATCATTTACAAGCATTGGAACCGAGATCGCAGAAGTGATCGAACAGGCGCAGGAAACAGTTGCACATTCAATGAATGCAAAATCGGAAGAGATAACTTTTACTTCCGGCGGAACCGATGCGAATAATATTGCCATTCAGGGCATACTGCAGGCGAATAAAGAAAAGGGAAAGCATTTCATTTGCTCAACCGTGTCACATCCATCCGTTCTGGCTATTTTTCAGGGAATGGAAAAGCGAGGATTTGAGGGAACCTATATCTCTGCAAATAAAGATGGATATCTCAATCTTGATGAATTAGAAGCTGCGGTCAGACCGGATACCATTCTTGCTGCATTCACGCAGGTAAATCATATTCTTGGCACAATTCAGAACTCAAAAGCGATCAGAAATATACTTGATCAATCTGATCATAAGGTATATCTGTTCATGGACTCCTGCGAAGCATATACAAAAATCCCACTCGATGTCGAAGAACTTGGTATTGACTCACTTTCAATCTCTGTGCATAAATTCAACGGACCAAAAGGGATGGGCATTCTCTATGTCAAAAAAGGAACAGAGATCGTACCTACACAGTTTGGAATTACAAGATTGTATAAACTGAAACCCGGGGCAATCAATGTGCCGGGAATAGTTGGGACTGAGAAAGCTGTCGAGCTGGCATTTACAGATTTTGATAAGAAGATAGGGCGATACAGAGAACTTCAGAAATTGCTCTATGACGAGATAATGAAGAGAATTCCTGATGCAGTTCTCAACGGACCACCACTTGGAGAACGAAGTCCAGCTCATCTGAATGTAACATTCCGCTATATCGAAGGTGAGGCAATAATGATGATGCTTGATTTTGATAATATTCATGTTGAAACCGGCTCTGCATGCTCATCTCAGAATCTTCAGCCAAATTACATTCTGATGAATACAGGGCGAACTCATGAGGAATCTCATGGCTCTGTACGTTTTACTCTGGATAGATTTGTCACAAAAGAGGATATTCTCAAAACTGTTGATGCACTGGAAAAAACAGCAAAAGAACTTCGCCGAAGAAGTCCTCTTGGTAAGAAGGAGCAATAATGGCAATAAAATATTCGGAACTAGTGATAAAGCATTTCAAAAATCCACACAATGTAGGAATTATTGATAACCCGGATGCCTCTGCTACAGAGGGAAGTCCGGCATGCGGAGATCAGCTAACAGTGTATCTCAAGATAAATTCGGAAACGCAGATCATAGAGGATATCAAATTTCAATCCTATGGATGTGCATCCAATATCGCCACCGCTTCGATAATTACTGATCTTGCAATGGGTAGAAATATAGAAGCAGCAAAACAGATAACCTGGAAACAGGCAGCTGACGAACTTGGCGGTCTGCCACCCATAAAAATGCACTGCTCTGTCCTTGCAGTCGATGCGCTTCGTTCAGCGATCAAAAATTGGGAACATAAATATCTCGGTAAAAAAATTGATGATAGTCTCAGTAAAAAAAACATTGTAAAAGAACTTCAGAAAGTGATATACGGCAAGGTTGGTGTCGATATCGTGAGCTTGAAACTGCTCAAATATATCGGCATTGATGATAAGAAGAATGTTCTGCTTGAAATTGCCATCAAAAAAGACGATCCATTTCTTGATGATGTGAAGCATGAGGTCAATGAACGTATGGAGAAATTTCCGAAGATAGCTTCAGTTAAGATTTCGCTGGTTTAGCGAATCTTTGTGCTCATCTACACTCTATAAATATATAAAGAACGATTTATTTTTTTCTTAGTAAATAAACAAAGAATGGCGCACCGAAAAGGGCGGTCACTACTCCTACAGGAATTTCAATAACCATTACAGAACGTGCAATAGTATCGGACAGCACGAGAAAACTCGCACCAAGAAGCGCTGAAAGCGGTAGCATATAACGGTTATCAGATCCGATGAGAAGACGGGCTATGTGAGGAATAATAAGTCCTACAAATCCAATAATTCCAACAAAAGATACAATTATGCCAACGAGAAATGAGGTAAGAATGAAAAGGAATTTTCTGGTTTTATACACATTTACTCCGAGCGTTTCTGCCGAATAATCCCCTATTGAAAGAATGTTGATCTTTGCTGAGAAAAAGTAAAGGACTATGACTCCAACAATAGAGAGACCTGTAATCATCCAGAGTAAAAAGGACGTGGACTGTGAAAAAATAAACCCAAGATTTCCCATAAGGATCGAAAATATTTGAGCAAGGTCTTTGTGAAAAATACTCATCAGAAAAGCAATGATGGCAGAGAAGAACATATTCACGACAACGCCTGCAAGGATGAGCCGGGTTTTATCAATATGGCGATGTTTTTGTGCGATCTTCCATACAAGTATCATTGTCAGAAGCGCACCTAGGAAACCGAAAAGCGGCATCAAATATATCTTCTTAAGAAGAAGTCCGATAATACTTCCTAATGCAGCACCAGAAGAGATTCCAAGAAGATAAGGGTCTGCAAGAGGATTGTGTAGCATTCCCTGAAGCACACCGCCACTTATTGCAAGCACAAGACCGGCGACGATGCCAAGAATGATGCGTGGTATTCGTATGTTGAAAAGGATGTTTCTGCTGCTTTCCGTAAGTGAAAAAAGATTAATGGAACTTCCGCCGATCTGCAAAGAAACAAATATTACGATGAGTAATGCAATAAATCCGAAGAGAATGTATAATTTCTTATTCATTTTGTTGAATAGAAAGTTGTGATAATTTTTCAATTCCTTGAATTATTCTCGGACCAGCTCGAAGAATAATATCCGGATCGATATCTTCTGTTGTGAAAACTCTATCGTTTTTAATGGCTGAAATCATACTCCAGCCCAATCGCTCTTTGATGTCTTTCTTGATTACACCTGGATAGGTTATAAAAATAATATCAGGATTGAGTTCAACAACTCTTTCCGATGAAACAGCGCAGTATTCACGTGGCAGTTCTGGAAAGATATTTATCAGCCCTGCTTTTTTAATTACATCTCCTACAAAGGAACCGGAAGAAGCGGTCATAAGGGGTTTGTTGTATATCTCGATGTAAATTGTAGGGTTTTCTCTGGGTTTGGCGATTGCACTAATCGATACTTGCATGTATTGAATCAGGGAATCGGCTTTCTCTTCTTTGTGAAGAAGCTCTCCTAAAGAAAAAATTGTTTCATAGAGAGCTTTGATAGATGAAGGGTAGAATTGGTGGACGGGGATATTGAGATTCAGCAATTTGTGCTTAAAAATTTCCTGTTCCATACCTGTAAGAAGTACTGCATCCGGCTCCAGCACAACTATTTTTTCTATATTCGGAGCACTAAAACTCCCGATAATATTTTTTTGTTGGAGAGTTTGAGGGTAGTCGCATTCCTGAGTAATACCGATAATATTATCTTCAGCTCCGAGCTCACAGACTATCTCCGCAAGTTCAGGAGATAGCACCACGATTCGCGGATCAGGAGCGTCAGCTTTTTCAATTGGCATACTGCAGCTTATGGTTAGAAGCAGCCCACACAGGATCATCAATTTTTTCATTAAAAAAAACCCAATCTCGGTGGAAAATGGGTTCTCAATGTATGAGAATTATTCTTTCCGCCGAAAAATAATTGTCTAATATATAAGGCAGGTTTCCTGGCTTACAGCCGAACAAGGATGCCTTCCCATTCCCGACCGTGCTCCGCCAGCTGGCGGATTGGGGATCGGGATCAGTGACGTCTCCTTAGAAAAGATGCTGATTACAGTGGCGGGGACCGCTTCCGATTTTCACGGAATTCCCTATTGGTATTGTGCCAATGGCACGCACACAAGCACCTTATATATTACACACTATGTCAGAGATGTTTAGATAATTGAAAAGCATGTCAAATAAAATGGAAATTTATACTAAATCAATAATGAGTCCACTCTAAAAAGTTAAATTTAAGAAATCGAGAAACCGTTGAAACGGTTAATACATTTTTTTGTTTCATTAACCACCAACTTAAGTTGGTGGTTAATAGGAAGATAGCTAATTGTAACCGATTTATCGGTTTCCAAATATTTGATGCATTTTCTAACATATTTCTATATTACACACTTTTTAGAGTAAACTCAATAATTTTTAGTAATTTGGTCGCTCTATCCGTATTTTTTTATATATTCATTATTTTAACCATTTTTTCAAAAAAGCATATATAAAAAAATACACAGAATTGTTAAAAATGAAATTCCTATCGGCACCCAGACCGGAGCAATCCAGGGTTTTGGAATAAGGAAAAGAACATCTATTGTTTTAAGACCTTTTGGCCATTTTATTAGAACATAAAGTGAAACATAATAAAACAAATCCCAAAAGGCAAAAGTCCAAAGGAATACGATGATCATATCAAACAAACAATTTCCAACAAGAATGGATAAAACGATGAGCATAATGATCGTAGCAGCTTCTCGGGTTCTTTCGATAAGTAGATATTTTTTAGGAAATTTCTGTAGGAAATCTATGTTTGTATCTTTTTCTTGAAAACCGAGAGTTTTACGCAAATAGACTACAACGACTCCTTCCAAATGAGCCATTGCAATACCAAAAATTGCGAGTAAAATAAACTTCAGTAACATAATCTTTCAATTCAGAATCTTTTAAGTATGCTAATATCTTTTTCTGTAATTGCCATTTAGCATTTCCTATAAAATTTCTTTTTTCTATTAAATCTTAAATTTATCTCTATAACTCAAAATATCTCCAAATCTTTCTTTTGGTATATTAATGAATAGTCCTTCTGCTTTAGAAAATATTGTGCCGTTTTCATCATATATTTTGCTCTTTGTAATAACTTTTCTTCCTTTTATAGAATCAACCCACGCCTCAATAGTAGCAATAGTTTTTAGAGGAATCATTTTTTTATAATTGATTGTCAATTTTGCAGCAACCACTGTTTGTCCTGCAATCCAGGCGGCAAATCCCATTGCTTCATCAAGCGCTGCTGCTATACTTCCACCGTGAGCATATCCGGGAGGTCCTTGCGTTGCAGAACCAAAAAATACTTTCGCAAAAAATCTATTATCACTTTCTCGAACAAAGTATCTTATAGTTAGTCTATCTTCGGAATTATCACCCATCACAAAAGAGCGTCCATCACCATAAGTTGCAGGTAAATTAAACTCTTTCCATTCCGGTTCTCCTTTTAATATTAAAGGATTTAAAGCATGAGTTTGCATTTAATTATTTTAATTTTTCATTTATTACGTTTTATAGTTCTAATCCGCACAAGAAATAAAAAGAATTCTTTTCATTTATCTATTAACACTTTCCGGTCTCTTTTTATAAAAAAGATAATAGCGTTAAGCACTGTGGTAAGCAGAACCAGGTAGATAATAGAATTCACCAGAACCATTTCTTTATTGGAAATATATGCAGCCAGAGGGGAAAAGAGAATAAAGAAGACGGGCGTTATTCCCGGTCTGTGTATCAGGAAAGCAATTATTGTTGCTGTAATAAGGCATATTAAAAATTCAATAGGAATAAAATAGATCAATATGCCAACAACTGTGCCGGCTCCTTTTCCTCCACGAAAACCATAGTAGATAGGAAAACAATGACCGACAATTCCAAAGGAAGCTGCAACAATCGTGTGAACAACATCCAAACCCCAAGCTTGAGCAACCAGAATTATCAGCAGGGTCTTACAAGCATCCAGTAATCCCACGATAATTCCCACCATAGGACCAACTGTGAGGAACACATTGAATGCTCCTGCATTCTTCACCTTCAGATTTCGAATGTCTTTCCCAGTCATTTTTTTGGCAAAGATATAACTGAAAGAAATTGAACCGATAAAATAAGCGGCAATCGCTAAAATTATGGTTTTATATATTTCCACAACACTTCCAGTTCATTTTAAAGAAAACGAAGCTATACAGGCACCGGGACCTGTGTGAACTGCTTCACAAAATCTGGGATGACCGATTATCAACTTCTCAAATTTAAGCTCCCTTTTGATCTGGGCTTCCATATCTTTAAGTTCGGGGAAATCGTTGTCTTCCATATGCATTATAACTATCTGTTTAACTGTCTCTATTTTATATTTTTGCATTTTCTGTTTGATGTTTTCTATGATCACCCTGTTTGCAGCTTGTTTTGTTCTTCCTTTCCCGATGGGTAGAAAGCCCAGATCAGCTTCATCGCCCAGAAGTCCTACCACCGGAATTATTTTAAGAATTGATCCAAGCAGGGATTTAGCTTTGCCAATTCTTCCGCCTCGTTGCAGAAAACCCAGATCCGGCAGACAAAGATAGGTGAATGTATTTGTCGTAATTTCCGTAATTTTTGCAGTTATCTCCGCAATGTCATCACTTGTTTTCAAAAGATCGATTAATCTAAGCAGAATTGAACCAACACCGGGAATAACCTGTTTGGTATCAATATTGATGATAGGAATTATATCTTTATATCCTTTTCTTACCTGTTCGCACATTTGAAAAGTGGCAGCAGACATATTGCTTCCCATCATTACGTGGAAAATAACATCATAATTATCTTTGGCAGCTTCCACGATCTTAATCAAATCACCTTTCAAAAGTGCCTGAGTATGAGCAGTTACTTTCTCTTTTTTGAATCTTTCTATCAGATAAGCAGCAGTATATTCTTCACTTTCCCGGTATTCTTCATCATTGATTATCACAGGGAATTTCATAAAAGCAACATCTTTGTAGCCGATTTGCTCATTGGCAATACCGAGATTATCTCCTGTAATAACCAGTATTTTTTTCTTCATGATCTTTTCTCCCTATTCAAATGTGATATAATAATTGTATCTATCCTGTCCTCCAAAGTATGATTCGAAGGTAATATTTTCAAATTTGCTTTGTAATTTGGAAACGATTTTATCTATATTGTTTTCCTTTTTACCACAATAAATAGTGATCAAGTTTTCCATTCCTGTCAATTTTGAAATTGATCGTTCAATAACGGTTCCCTTTTGCCTATCTGAAAAAACCATCCGATTTTGGTAGATAGAAAAAAAATCTCCATTTTTTACATTTACGTTATCTTCTGTAAAATCCCTTGTAGCTCTGGCGATTTTACAAAATTTAATGTTATCCAAATTTTCTCTGATAGCTTTTGCATTCTGAAGTATATCCTGAATTTCCGAGTAATAATACATTATACTTATCAGCTGAACCACATTTTTGGATTCTATCAATTCAATATTACTTTTAGATAATGTGATGGCAGATTTCAAAGCAGGTAATATATCCGAATCATCCGCAGCGGCAATGATATTTTTCGCCCTGGTTTTCAGAAGTGCATTATGAATCTGATTAACAGAGGGCTTTACTTTTTTATAGCAAAGAATTTCGACAGTGCCCAATCCTTTAAGAATATCGGCAAATCCTGTGCCATTCACGATGAGAAGAAGTGCAATATCTTTATTGTAATAAGCCCTATCTTCAGAAATAAGATTATAGTGTTGTTTCTTCATGTCATCTATTTTAGTTGAGGATATTTTACCGAGCTCTTCACAAAATTTCAAAAGTGTTTTTGGTTTATTGGTATGAATGTGAATCTTGAAAATATTATTTGAATGAATAATTATCAGACTGTCTCCCCACTCTTTTAATTTATTTTCAAATTCAGCTTTATCCAGGTTTTCAGATTCCAAAATGAATTCGGTGCAATATCTGTACTTAATATTCGGATTCCAGGTTTCGGATAGTTCATCCGCCAGCTGGCGGATGATGGTTTCGGCAAGTTTTCCATTATCTTTTTTCTGAAGCAGATTATTCAACATGTTGATAATATTGGTTAGATTAATGTTGCTGATATTTTTTAGAGGAACATTTGTAATAAATGTTCTAATAAATCTATTACGTTTCCCATATTTTTTGTGGGAAACAAAAGAACGGACGTATTTGCTAATTATCAGGATATTGGCGATTGAGAAAATAGGTTTGATAATACTTTCATTATATTCCAGTTCAAAAGATATCCCTTTGACCAAAATTAGAAATCCCATTGCTCCGGAATCGACAACACCTGCTTTTTTCAGTACTGGAAGCATTTCCGGTGTATTTTTTAGAGTCTCTTCCAAGCTGGGAATAATTTTTTTTATCAGATATAAAGTATTATTTGAAGAATCGGAACTGAGTTGTTCAAATTTTTGAGAAAGAACCCGCATCATTGTAAGCATTGTACCTTCGGTAGGATTGATCGTATTCTGATAAGCGGTTTCACAACCTTTTTTCAAAGCTGCCGATAATTTATCATTTGATATTGATTCTGTCCCATCTGTTAATTTGATCGAGTCAGATATACCCTTGCAAAAAAGTGCTAAAATGCTGCCGGAACAACCCCTGCTGTTTAGTAAAGCTCCTTCTGCAAAACAATCTACATATTCCTGAATACTCATCGCTTTAAATGAATGTGGTTTTATACTGTTTAAAGCTCCCCGAACAGTAAGTATCATATTGAGTCCTGTATCACCATCCGGAACAGGAAATACATTTAAATTGTTGATATAGTTCTTTTCTCTTGAAAGAAGATTACAAGAATTATTAAGAATGGAGTTAATGTGTATTGTGTTAATATCCATAAATATTCCTCAAGCCAATAAGTCTTTTGGCAGAAGACACATAAGGTTAAAAGTTGCCATGTTTTAATATTGATATCAACAGCCAGAATCCCATTATTCCTGCTGCAATATATCCCACAATTCCAATAATAGGAATTCCTTTCCATAAAGGTGGTATTTTGGAAAGCACAATTAAAGATGAGCCGATAATGAGTGCAGCGAGAACAATTGCAAAGGCAATTCGGTTGCTGATCTGATCGTGTTTGGCGAGCATTGGTTCCAAACCTTTATGTTTAAATTCGATCTTCAATTTTCCGCTTTTTATCTGCCGTATAATTTCTCTAATTTCAAAAGGAAAATCCTTGAATAAAAGACGAAATTCCGCCATAGATGAATATAAATCTTTTGCCAATTTAACAGGGTCCAATCGCTTTTTAAGTAAATTTTTTGCAAAAGGTTCGATGTGTGCTACCATATCAAAATCAGGATCTAATTTTGTTCCGACTCCCTCGATGGTTATCAATGCTTTTGAAAGAAGATAAATATCTGAAGGCAGTTTCAGTTTGAAATCTATTAACATTCTGATAATTTTATTTATCAATTCTCCAACTTTTATCTCTTTTAATGGAAGATACGCATATTGATTCACAAGTTCGGAAATTCGGTATTCTAACAAATCCCGTTTTTCGACATTAAGATTGCCGGAAAGATGAAGAAGCGTTTCTGTTATCTTTTTTGGTTCTTTATTCACAACTCCTACGATAATATTGCCGAGATAATCCTGATGTTTCGGCAGCAAAGTTCCCATCATTCCGAAATCGAGGAAACAGGTGATATTATCTTTCAGGATGAGAATATTTCCCGGATGAGGATCAGCGTGGAAAAATCCGTGTTCAAATATTTGTTTCAGAACAAGATCACAACCTTGCCCTGCAATGAGCAAAGGGTCATTTTCCGCTTCTCGTAAAGCATTCAGGTCTGATACTTTGATGCCGTCGATAAATTCCATTGTCAGTATTTTTTTTGTGGAATAATCTCTATAAACTTCAGGGACATAAATTGTCATATCGGCTTGGAAATTCCTTGCGAACCGCTCGATGTGCGAAGCTTCAATATTGAAATCAATTTCCTTACGGATAGAGCGCTCAAATTCTTTCACCATTTCGACCGGATTTAGTATCTCAATTTCCTTGATGTGTTTCTCCATTAAAAGAGAGAGATGAAACATTATTTCCAGGTCTGTTTCGATAATTTTTTGAATTCCGGTTCGTTGCACTTTAACCGCAACTTTTTCTCCACTGAATAATTCAGCTTGATAAACTTGAGCTATGGAAGCAGAAGCAATCGGGTTTGTATCAATATTTTTGAAAAGCCCTGAAATCGGTTTTCCCAACTCCTGCTCGATCATTTTTTCTGCTTCTTCATTCGGCATTGGAGGAACTGAATCCTGAAGTTTTTCAAGTTCCATCAACAGAGGTTCCGGTAAAATATCCGGACGATTACTCATAATTTGACCGAATTTGATAAAGGTCGGACCAAGTTCCTCCAGAACCATCCTGATTCGTTCCCAACGCGATAAAGAATTCATTTTTTCAAATTTTTTTTTGGGGATGAACTTCTTACCGAGATCGAGGTATTTTTCTATTTGAGAGCTGGTGATCAAATCACCAAAACCGTGCTTAAAAAGCACGGTTATGATTTCCCGATAGCGGTTTATATGGCGATAGGTACGTCCGATCAGTCCGATTTTTCGCATCATTTTTTGTCTTTTTTGGCTCTCAAATTTTCTAGCTTTTTGATCCGTTTTTCCAATCTGTTAAGATCTTCACGGGTTGGAATATCTAATTTTCCCAAAGCATTTTTCACAAGTTTCTGAACTTGTGCTTCCAAATTCTCTCTTGCTTTTTCAGATTGCTTCAGCAGATCATTAACGAATTTTTTTCCTTCTGCGGCAGAAAGTTTGCTTTCTGCCGAGATTTTTTTTCCTAATTCCTCGATTTTGTCTTTGGTCATCGAAGCAATGCCAATTCCGGTTAACATCGTTTTTTTCAATAGATCAAACATTTTTATCCTCCTGTTTAGTTTGATAATTTTAACTTTTAATACTACTCGGGATTTTTTGTAAAGTTTTTTTTGTTGTTTTAAATACTTTATGACTTGTTCCTTTGATTCCTTTAATTACACTTCCTGAAGTAGATCCTATAAAATCAACAGATCCATCTTTTATTTTATTAATCCTTTTCCATGCAAAATTTAGCTGATTTAAAAGTTTTCTGGTTACGCTGGTTGGATCATAAACTTTTAAAAGAGCATAGAGGATAACCGGATTGAATAATCTAGGTGAAAATACCAGATAACGACCTTCCCACGAAGTTGGACCGAATTGTCTTTTAAATTTATAAAGTGGTTTGAATCTGTGAAAATATCCCAGCCGGTTAAACGCTAATTTTAATGCTGTTTTAATAATAAGGCTTTGTCCCGGATCAGTTGTATGCTCGTATGATAAAGGAGCTGTGCCAAGAGTTACCATCGTGTATCCTTGCTCTTTTAACATACGAAAAGACTCTGTAAACAATAACTGTGGCATTCCATTCGGAGTCTTTTCTTGGCGACGCATTATATCGAAATAGATTCCATTTCTTGTATAAACGGGAGTGCAAACCACAAATGCTTCAACTTTGTTATCTAATAGTGCCAGGAAATATTTCCTATCTTTTGGATTATCGAGAGCAGGCTCACCTATCAGGAAGGAGAACTCTCCCGAACCTTTGAATTTTCGCCAGATAGCGGAAAGTTCTTCCATATCCTTTTCCCATTCAGGTTGTCTTTCTGTAAGCGGATGATATTCCACAACTGATAATCCTTGCTTTTTCGCTTGGTTTATGTTCTTACGCAAACCTCTGAACTTGCTTCCTTCCAACGAAAATTTTTCTAAATCAAAGATTGGCTCCTCTCCAATCTTGATCATTCTGAAACCCATCTCTTCAAGAATATTTTTGCAACGCTCTGTAACAGATTGGAAGCAGCAGCGCCATTTATGCTCTTTGCAGAATTGTTTAAATTCAGTTACGAACTCGCGAATATCAGAAGGATCGCATACCGGATCAGCCGCTGCCATAGCAACTTTTGTACAGACGACATAAGCAATTACACCATCGATACCGAAAGTCGAATAAAAGTATGATTTATCGCTGCGCAGGATATTGTATGATTGGGAATGATAACCATATTTTTTCAGTAATTCAAGCACACGAACGGCTTCATTTTCTTTACTCATTTAAAATTCCTGTCTAATTATCAACCGTTTTAATTTGTTAAAAACAACTTTTCGATTCTTAAATTGAAAGACAAACCAAAATAATAATAAGTGATAAATGTTACTCATTTATTTCTAATATTCTTATTTTTTAACTCATAATAAAAGCAACTGCAACTCCAAGAACAGCACCGGCAAGAACTTCCAGAGGAGTATGACCTATTAATTCTTTCAGGTTTCCTTCAAGAAGTGCAAGACTTTCTTTCTTGTGAATATTTTCTACAATTTTGTTCAGAACAAATGCTTGTTTGCCAACAGCCCGACGTACACCTGTTGCATCGTACATAACAACAAAAGCCAATACTAAGCTAATAGCAAAAAAGACAGAATTTATTCCTTCCAATATTCCCACTGACGCAGCAAGGGAAGAAACTGATGCAGAATGGGAACTGGGCATACTACCGGTATCAAGATATTTTCTGAAATTCAATTTCTTTTCTTTAAATAAATAAAAAATAACCTTAAATGTTTGTGCGATTACCAAAGAAACAACAACTATATCCAATATTCTGTTTCCAAAAATTAACCCTTTTTCCATTAATTTCTCCTGTTATAGATAATTTATATAATGTTTAAACTTGATTCAGGATATGACAAGATGACTTCAACGGATAGAAATTAAAAACTCACCTTTGCTTTAAGATAAATCTCATCATTATCCATAATTATTTTCGACTCGTAAGCAAAGCGACGAGTCGAGGTAGATTACTTAAGTTGCTTCGAGTCGTCGTTGCTTCGCTCCTTACGACTCGACGAAATTAGAAACAAACCTTTGCTTTGAGATAGACTTCATCATTACCCTTCAAACTACTGAATATATTGTTTCCTTTCCCATCGAGAATGTAAACTCCCAAAATCATTTCAATATTATCATACGGGAAAAAAGATAATTCTGGATTAAGAACTAAACCATAATTATTTCTATAATCATCCCAATCGGTTACAGAAACTGCTCCGCCGATCGGAACTATTTTCAGTTCGTCATTAAAGAATTTCTTTTCAATGCGAAAAGTAAGATAATCATTCAGAGCGTCATTTCCTCTTTCATTAATAAAACCGTGAAGAAATTGAGTATTCAGATATATTCCATTTTTGAAAGTATAATCTCCACCAATAACGAATTTGCAATACGGATCATTTTTCAAGGCAATTGATTTTGTTATGGAATCCCCAACTATAGTTTGCATTTCGACTTCATCGGGAATCGTGAGAGCAGCTTCTCCCCAAATTCCTACATTGAGAAGGCTTCCGGCAAAATCGGCACCGATAATCTGCATTTTTGGATAGATCATCTCTGCTGCCACATCTACAGTTTCCAATTTGTCGACGGGAATAATAGTTAATTTGTTAAGCAAAGGCAAATCGTCTCTACCATAATAATAACTTGCCGATAAATCATAATCGAATAAATAGGTGCCGACTTTAAAGCCTGCCTGTGACGATTCCGTCAATTTCTGTTCAGGTAAGATAATTCTATCCGAATAATTCCGAAGCGTCATTCCAGCAGGAAGTTCCATCGGTTGTGATAGAGCGGAAGCATAAATGCCCGAAGGTAAAACTGCCGGAGTGAAGATAGGCACATATACTCCTGAAAAAGTGAAATCTTTCCAGTAATAAGTTGTCAAAACAGAATTTACACCCGATTGTTCACCAAAATTGAAAACATCTTCCAGATCTTCAGGACAGATATTGCTGGTCGGATTCAATTTGTCGGCAGTTCCCCATGTAATTATCTGTCGTCCGATCCTGACATCCAAATCTTGTAAGACAAACTGGTATAGATCGAGATATGCTTCCCGAAATTCCAATTCCCATTTATAGACTTTATCTTTGTTCTGCAAATCCACTGTTCTAGATATTTCAGAAAAGCCTAATCCTCTTAAACGAACTTCACTGAAAAAATGATACTTGTTAGAATACGAACCTTGAAATTTGAGCCCTAATTGATTTTCATTCCATGTAAAAGAATTATCATCTGTTAGCATACGGTTATCTGTTTTCAGATAACCATTGATACTGAAATTTTCTTGAGCATAAGAACTGCTGAATATCGCAACTAATATGCTGATGAATACGATTATTTTTTTCATAAGTAATTCCTTTTATTATTATATGGAGTAGCCGAGTCTCTCGGCTGAATTCTTTTCTTTACCAAGCCCCTGCTTGGTAACGCAATTTGTTGTGAAACACTGTTTCACATTTTGTAATTATGTTCCCAAAGAGGGAACAGTTAAATTTGCCCGCCCTGTGTAATTGCTTTGTACCACTTCGTGGATTAAACATGGCAAGCATTTAACGTCCTAAAGCTTTGGGAACAAGAATCGGTAATGGTCGGTGTTTCACGATTCAACCATTGCGAAGGTCTTCGACCATTCGCAAGGTTTTGGATAATCTATTTCACTCTTTTCAGATTTCTTTTAGTGAATATATCATCTGAAAGACCTTTATCCAATTCAATTTTTTCAATGATCATTTTGGTGCTGTGCTGTTTTTTCAGGTCTGTCATTTCCGCTTCTGAAGCAATCCAATATTTACCATTCTTTTTAATGTTTCGGCTTTCAAATAATTTCCAAAGAAAGGAGTTATTATCATAAAATTCCAATTTTACAGGATAAAAATTATCTTGCCTTACCCACATTTTCAGTTTGCTGTAACTCTTTTCCACACCCTGTTTGGGAATAAGTTCCAGAATATACAGACTATCAGTTTTTTCCAGGAGAGTGGCATTATATTCTTCTGCATATTTGCTAGCACTCATATCATCATAACTGAAATCCGTGCCGGCAAAATTATCATTTTTGATATGAGAAGCAATTCTTCTTACTTTATGAAATGCCGGAAGATATAGATATTGAACATCGTCGGGAAGTGATAAGAAGCTAACACCTTTCTGGTCTGCCGGTGAAAGAAAGCGAACTAAACGCATTTCATCACCTTTCTGATACATCTTCATCTCTCGAATTTTCTCATTTCCGCCTTTGTCCGTTAAGGTCATTTTAAGGGATATTTCCTGATCTTGCGGTGCATTCACGACTGCATCTGCATTTTTCAGAATGTCTTCTGCTGTGGGTGTTTGAGCATAAATACTTCCACATACCAAAATCAGAAGCATTGTAATGGTTATTGCCATTTTTTTCATTTTTGTCTCCTTTGTTTTTTTTATCTTTTTTAAGGGTTTTGCATAATTGGTGAATTTTTATCAACCAACCTCATCCCCTAGCCCCTTCTCCTAAAAAGAGAAGGGGAATTCATTGAGGTGAGGTAAAAAACGCTCCATTTTGCAGAACTCATTTATTTTTCTTTTAAAATTTTTTCGGCAGCTTCATATCCTTTTTCTATTATTTCTTCTGCTTTATAAAATTCGAACATATTTACGCTACCAACATCCGGTTCGATCAAAACATCAGGTTTGTATAATTCGATAGATTGTGTTATCATTTTTTCTTGAGCTATCTTAATCGATTGATTGAATATTTTTTTCATGCTGGGTAGATCTTCTTTCTCTTTGTGTTTGATGAAATTCCTTATCCATTTCTTATCGACAATTAAGTCTTCGAGTTTTCTTTGCAGAGTAGGAATAATTTCGAGAGGTTTCTCTAAATTTATTTTATTGTCACTCTTTTTATCGCGTTTAATGTCCGACATGTTTTTTGACGACAAAACATTAACTGCAATAATATGATTTGCACCTATTTCACGTGCTACATTAATTGGAACAGGACTAACGAGACCGCCGTCAACGAGAATAATATTATTCCAGATTACCGGTTGAAATACAATAGGGATTGAAATACTGGCACGAATTGCTTCTACGAGATCGCCTTTACTAAAATGGATTTCCTGACCTGTGAGCAGATCGGTTGCTACTGCTGCAAATGGGATTTCCAGTTCTTCAATATTTTTTTTACCTAATATTGAGGTTAAAAATTTCTGAACTTTTAAACCTGTAACCAAACCTGATTTTCCAAATCCGGGTGAAAAAAGCTTTGCAGTTGAAGTTAGATCGGTTTTAAGAGCAATATCCTCAATTTCTTTGATACTTAATCCGCCGGCATAAGCACCTCCGATCAAAGCTCCAATACTCGAACCGGCAATAAAATCAATTTTTACATTCATTTCTTCTAAATATTTTATAACGCCGATATGAGATAGCCCTTTTGCGCCACCGCAGCCAAGAACCAAACCCACTTTTTTCTTTTTAAAGTGCTTCATTAATTTATCTTTCCATTCCATAATTATTACCTCATTTTTTATCTT
Organism: Candidatus Cloacimonadota bacterium; assembly: GCA_030611765.1. Classification (GTDB taxonomy): domain Bacteria; phylum Cloacimonadota; class Cloacimonadia; order JGIOTU-2; family JGIOTU-2; genus Celaenobacter. Next base: position 27,543 of record JAUWPE010000005.1, read on the forward strand.
TAAAATTATTCACTTTCTGTTTTATGTTTGCTTTGATATTTATTGCCCGTCTCAACGCCAAATGTTTCAAGTCTCCAATGAAGGAAGCGTGTGTGATCAAAAGAAGTGAAGGCAAAAATGTTAAGGATGCTGTAGCACTGACTACCATTGTAAGTGCAATTAACCAGCCGAATCTTTGCATTGGAACAATACTGCCCAATAATAATGTCAGGAAACCGAGCATTACGGAAAAAGCATTAATTATGATACCTTTACCAGTTGTTTGGAGTGTGGTTTCAAGAGCGTTTTCTACGCTATTTTTTTTACCGATCTCAAAATGAAAACGATTATTGAAATGGATCGTATAATCGATCCCAATTCCAACGGCAACACTCCCGATCATCACGGTAGCCGCATCTAACGGTATTTTGAAAATCCACATAATCGCAAAATTGAAAAGAACAGTAAGAATAATCGGCAAAATGGAAATCAAGCCCCCAATGAACGATTTGAATTGAATTGCCAGCAAAATAAACACAAGTCCAATCGCAAAAAGAAGACTGTATGTCTGGCTGGAAACGATGTTGTTGTCGATGTCTTTATAAATTATCGGCATACCGGTTTGCTGTAAATCGAGAGAGATCGTTGGGTTCTGCTCATCTTTATTTAAGTTATTAAATTTTGTATTAGAAAGGAAAATCTGTGTGTCATTAATTTCCCAGACATCACCGATCAGATTCTTTTTAAAATCAGGATTTTGCTGAATATCTTTTGAAAATAACGGGGTTATTTCTTTTATCAGGTTATTAACTTTATTCCATTCAATTTCATTCTTGATGATTGTTGAAATGGAAATTGCAGCATAATCCAGCATTTCAGGATCATCTTCATAATACGAGTAAGGAACAACTTTCTTTAAGTTTGAAACAATCCCCTTTTCAGAATAATCCTCATTTTTCTCAACATATTTCAGGAGAGATTTTACCACTTTATTCTGTAAAGATGAAGATTCTATCAGCAGATCACTATCCTCATCATTCATATAATCTACCAATTTAATGGTTAGATTGGAAGTTGGAATTTCCTGATCATCTTGAGTTAAATATTTATGCAGAATTTTTTCTAAAGCATCTCGATCTTTTATTTCAAAACCATAATGAGCAGCATCATAAAAAATCTTATTAGAAATATTTTCCGCTCTTTCCTGATTTATCTCTTCTGTAATGGAATTTGTTTCTGTTAAGTCTATTGTTAAAATATCAGAATTTATATTTTTGGAGATGAAATCATCAATGCTGTCAATAATATATCTGCCTTTTTTTGTATCAACCGTGCCCAGTTTTGCCTGAATTAATCCTTCATTATTTTGCGAATTGATCAATTGCGGGAGAATTTCATTTCCCTCTAAAAAGAACCAGAGATTTGCTACTCCTTCGCGGGTTTCCGGAATACAATAACTGTCATTCATCACATCGTTCATTTCACAGATCAGATCTGCAATAGATTGTGGACTATGCACATCCGGTAAGTTTTTCAAGTATTTTTCCAATTTTATCATTTCCTTTAATACTGCCGGTTCCTGCAAATCACCTTTTACTAAGATCTGGATAGGAATGGAACCACCGAGTTTAGATTCCATCATATCTTCCGCCTGACGAATTTCACTGTCCTTCTTAAAATAATCCACCATATTTACTTCTCTGTTAATTTTAAAGAGCGAGAAGATTCCAATAGCAACAATAAAAAAACCGATAATCAGAATAGCAATCCTTCTTTTTAGAATTAATCTGCTTAATCCGGTCATAAAACGATTCATTAAGGTCGGCTCAAGAGATTCTTTCTTTGCTTTGATTTTGGGAGCAGGCATAAATGATAATAGAGCAGGCAGAAAAGTGATGGCAACAATAAAGGCAAACAAAACCCCGATTGCCGTGAAAACCCCGAACTCTTTGATAATCGTTAAATTGGAAACTAAAAATGCCAAAAAACCGATAGATGTTGTTAATCCAGCCAGAAAAATTGGCACACCGACTTCGCTGATAGTATCTTTGATAGCTTCGATTTTATTATCACCTTTGCGAATATCTTCCATATATTTATTTACGAGATGAATTCCGTAAGCACTGCCGATAGCGAGCAGTAATATGGGTATTCCATCAGAAGCAACTGTTAGTTTGATCCCAAATAAAGACATTAATCCCAATCCCCAGGTTGTACTGATGATCACAGTTACAAGTGGCAATATCACTCCTCGCTTGCTGCGGAAACTTATTGCCAAAGTTATGATCAGCAAAAGAAGAACTATAGGAAGTAATTTGGCAACATCGGAATTAATAACATCTGTCAGATAAATCATCTGGAAGGGGATACCGGCAAAATATAATTTTTCATTTCCTTCTGTGGACAGAACGAATTCTTTCATTTCTCGTCCAACAACAAGCCGGTCTGCATCTTCATTTAATCGGGCAATAACTACTGCTATAGTTCCATCATCCGAAACGATATTTCCACGATACATTTCTTTGGATAAAGTGTAATTTTTGATCTTTTCCAATTCATCTTTTTCAGAGGGGATATGACGTTCATCGAACAGTTTTCCGACTTCCAGTCCATCTTCCATCTTCTTAATATCGATAACATCCGTCAGACTGGTTACATAAGATATTTCCGACATTTCTTTGAATTTTTGTGTTATTGTGTTTATCCGCTTTAAGGTGTTTGGATTGAATACATCCTCAGTTTCCATCGCAATCATTGCCAGAGAATTACCCCCGAATTTTTCTCCAACTTCATTGAATAAAACTACATTTGGATCGTCCTGCGGTAAATATTTCAGTATGTCGCTGCTGATTTCCAGTTTTCTTAATTGGAATGCCATAAATACCGTTATAATGATAGTTCCAATTATAATCGTAACACGATATTTCAGTACCAGTTCTGCGAATTTTCTCATATTTTATTTTCCCCTACATATCTTTTTTTATATTTTTTTGTTTTCGTGAATTTCCTTTTGATTAATATCTTCATCAATTACTGCAATTGATAAAGTTTTGTAATATCAATATCTTCTAAATCATCTCCCTTGTTGACATGAATCGTTCGTGGGATTGTAAGTCCCGTGAGTGAGTCAAGGTCGCCATAATAACCAACTTTGTCAGTATCCAGATCGAAAATAAAGTTAGGATTTGCATCATCGATAGCTGCTACATAATGATCTCCTGCACTTACTGCAACCATTGTATAATTTCCATTAGAATTTGTTATCATTCCATTGGAAAGTGAAAGACCCGTGCTTACGGAATCCCCAGCAGCAAGTAGTATGACATACGCACCTGAAACTGGATCTCCATCATTGCTTACGTTCCCTGAAATAGTTGTAGTTATCGCTTTCACGATATCTCCACAGCCAGATATTGTGATAACTATCAAAACTGCTAATACATAAAATCTTTTTTTCATTTTAATTCTCCTTTTTTTGTTTATGGTAGCTCTGCTCTATCTTTTATTGCTTTCATATTAATCCTGAGGGGAGACAGATACAATGGAAATTCCATCTCCGGTTTTTTATTGATCAAAAATTTTGCAACACCTGTAAAGTTGTCTCTATCAACTTCCTTTGTCCGAAAAAGCACAACACGCTTCCCTTGATTAATCGGAATTAATTTATAACGACCTGTCTCCCTATTTATTTCGGTATCTATGATAATAAGTTCGGGTTTTTTTAAAATATATTTGGTAGTATATCTAACAGTAGAACCAATAACCATAAATTTAAATTCTACAGCAGATTCAACTGTAATCTCATTATTGTCTTTCTTTATAATTTTACAATCTTTATGTCCTGGTATAAATTCAGGATAGTTTTCAAAATCGGTTAACACCTTCCATACTTTATCCAACGGTGCATCAATTAGGATAGCCAATGTTATGTATTTAATTTCTCCATTTATTTCTTCAAGATGAATTAATTCACCTTTGTTTAGTAATATTTTTAAAGTTGATTCATCCAATTCTTGCTCTAATATATTTGCAAAAGTACTATTTGCAACCAAAATAATCAAACTCATAGTTAATATAATTGCTGATGTTTTTTTAATCATTATTTATTATCCTCTTTTTTAAATATATACTTCTCATTTGCAAAAAAGCTAAAAATTCCGGAAAAACATAATGCTATAACATTACAGATAACGATATGAAAATGAAAAAGTTCATTGATCACAGATAGCAATCCTATTTTTATGACAAGAGAAATTAATAATGCAAAATTATAACCTAGAAAAAGTCTGAAAAAACTTGATCTATCATTATGAACTCTATGATTCCATATCCAGAAATAGCAGATAATATAGGTTACAGCAATTCCTAATTCATAGGAGATTGCCGGAGATAATACATATTTTGTGAAATAGGAATGAAAAAAAAGTGTTGTAAGTATCCATAACACAGATGTGTCGACAATTGCTCCGACAACTCCTCTTATTGCAAACTTTATGAAATTTCGCAGCATATTAATTCACTAATTCGGGCATTAGTTTTTCTTTATTGAACATTATGATATTCATTTTTTATCCTTTTTTTTACAAGGTTCCAAATAGTTCTTCTCCCATATTGGATCAAGAAATTCGGCAAGTTCATCATCGTATTGGATCATTTTGTCGTAATAATCTTGATCATGCAAACAAATTGCTGCTGAAGGATAACCCGGTTTGGATTCAGTCTTCACGAATAAATCATGCGCTTCTTTGTGATGATCTCGAATAAAGCAAGGTCTTATCTCGTTTCCCCGAACATCCGGTTGACACATATAGTTATATGATAATTGCCAGTCTCTAACTCCTTTAAATAGGTCAGAAAATAAAGCATCTGTTAATGTTTTTCCTTGAGAGAAAAGATTATGAATATTATCTTTCCAGAAAGGAACAAAAACGCAAGGATAGATATTCCCATTCCAATCGATATAGAGATAACCTTCGGGGCGAGCACCGGCAATGCAACCGGAAGAAAAAGTGCCACCATTCCAGAAATCAGCGAAAAATTTTCGTTCTTTTCTAACAATATCTTGTTCCCGAGCCCACATTTTTGTTCGTAGTTCCGGTGAAACCTGATGTTCAACTTCCACACCTCTTCCAATCGGCATATATTGGAAAAGCCATTCATAAAGAGCTCCCTGCTCATCGAAGTAGAATTTGACCATTTCTTTGGAGATAAGAAGTTCTGCATTCTCGGGTGTGGCAGTAACGGCAATGCCGAAAGGAACACCTGCATTGCGCAGATTTTCAAAGGCAGCAAGAATTCTTTTGTATGTTCCTTTTCCACGTCGTTCATCAGTTTCTTTCTCAAATCCCTCAACCGAGATAGCCATTGTCATATTACCAACTTCAGCTAATCGTTTAGCGGTTTTCTCATCAATGAGTGTGCCATTTGTATAAACGAGAAAATATTGCTCCGGGTGACGCCTTGCAATTTCAATAATGTCAACATCGCCATCATGCCAGATGAATGGCTCACCACCGGAAATAACAGTGAACCAGCTTCCCCACTTTTCATATTTTTCCTTTAAGACTCTTTCAACATCTTCCGCTGATAAAGAAGGCAATACCTTAGGGACACTTGCAGCGTAGCAATCCTTACATCGCAGGTTGCAATTTCCCCCAGGCGAGATCGTCAGGAAACTGGGAGGTCTTACGCCGTATTCCTCCTCATATTTTTTTATCTTTTCATTTCTTCCGTTGCTTTTTGTCAGAAATTCTTTTAGAAATAAATTGATTATCCGATCCCGTACAGCGGGTGAGCTGTTGTCATACGCTTTAAGTGCAGCCCGTACAATATTTGATGTTATATAAAACTTGTCTTCCCGTTGGCGTCGTGGACCGATTTTGACAGGATCACCTTTATTGATCCACAATTTGAATGCAACCTTTTCAAGCGGTGGAAGAGCTACTTTCCATGCTTTTGTGATCGAACTTAGATTTGCGACTTGCTTTGTGATAAATTCGCTGAATTTCATTGTACTCGTTTTCATGATTAACTCCTTTCATGAATTTTTATTATTCTTACTTTGTAAATCATATATGTTTGATAAAACATCTTCTTCTTTTATGCTGTCTTCGATCAAAAAATTTCCATTGAGCTTGAACTTTGGTGTTGTTTTCCAATTCGATATTTGTTTCTGCTTTTTCGATTTTATTATCGATAGATATTTGAATTAATTCCTTAAATATAAGCGTATTTACTCCCTTTCCCTGCAAATCGGGACGAACTGCAACCAGGTATAGATCGACAAGATTATTATGTTTTAATGCCTTCAGGATATGAATTAAACCAAAAGGTAAGAGTCTTCCATTTGCTTTTTGAAATGCTTTAGAAAGCGAAGGCATCGTTATTCCGAAAGCACCAACTTTGCCGGATTCATCGAGGATAATAGATATGTATTTATGCGGAATGGTTCCGATATATTGTTTAATATAGTTTTCAATTTGTTTTTCCGTTAGAGGGACAACCCCGTAAAGAGGTTCAAAGGCATCGTTAAGAACTTTGAAAATTTCTTTGGCATAAGGTTTCAGGTCTTTTGAGCTTTTAGTTTTTAAAACTGTTAATTTGTATTTTTTCTTGACGATGTTGGCGATTCTCTCAATTTTTTCAGGAATTTTCTTCGGCACTTTTACTTCAAATTCAATCCAATCAACATCCTTTGAGTATCCGTATTTTTCAAGATGTTTGGAGTAATATGGATAATTATAGATCGTAGCAATTGTTCCAAGTTCTTCAAATCCTTCTATAAGCATTCCTTCCTGATCGAGGTCTGTGAATCCGAGAGGTCCGTGAACTGCTTCCATTCCGTTTTCTTTTGCCCATTTTTCCACTGTTTCGAGCAGTGCTTTTGCTACATTTTCATCATCGATAAAATCTATCCAGCCGAAACGAGCATATTTATTTTCCCACTTTTCGATGTAGCGATGATTGATAATACCGACAATTCTCCCAACAACTTTTTCGTTTTCATAAGCAAGCCATAGCTTAACATCGCAAAAATCATAAGCAGGGTTTTTCTTTTTATTGAGGATATCAAACTCATCTTTTTTCAAAGGTGGAATCCAGTATTTATTTCCCTTGTAAAGTTTATAAGGAAACGAGATGAATTGTTTAAGTTCTTTTTTGGCTTTTAATTCTTTAATAATAATGTTCATTTCTACCACCTAATAACTATTGCACCCCAAGTTAAACCGGCACCAAAAGCAGTTAAAACTACAATATCTCCTTTTTTAATTTTTCCTTGAGTTATAGCTTCGTCTAAAGCAATGGGAATTGAAGCTGCAGAAGTATTTCCATATTTTTCAAGATTTATCATTATTTTTTCTAATGGTAGATGCAATTTTTTTGCAACAGCTTTTAAAATTCGAATATTTGCCTGATGGGGTATGAGAAGATCGATATCCTTTCTTGTTAAATCAACTTTATCTAAAGCCTTAATTACAGAATCAACCATCATCTTATTGGCAAATTTATAAACTTTTTTTCCTTCCATTTTTATAAAGTGTTGTCTTTGTTCGATTGTAATATTTGTAGTAGGTAATCGTGAACCTCCAGCCGGAATTTTAAGTAAATCAGCACCGGTGCCATCTGAACCAAAATCGAATGAAATTATGTTCTTTCCTTTCAGACCTTTCTTTATAATAATTGCTCCTGCTCCATCACCAAATAAAACACAAGTATTTCTATCTTTCCAATCTACCGTCCGTGAAAAGATTTCAGTTCCGATTATCATCGCAGTATCATAATTACTGTTTTTCATAAGAGATTCTGCAACAAACAGCGAATAAATCGAACCGGAACAAGCAGCGGATAAATCAAAACAAACAGCGTTTTCCAAACCAAGTTTATGTTGTGTAATGCAAGCAGTTGAAGGAAAGTAGTGATCAGGAAAATGAGTAGCTAAAATTAATAAATCAATATCTTTGGGATTAATATTTGCATTTTCTAAAGCTTTTGCTCCTGCTTTAGCTGCTAAATCTGATGCTGCTTCTTTATCGTCAGCTATTCGTCTTTCTTCAATACCTGTTCTTGTCCTGATCCACTCGTCGGTTGTATCTACTATCTTTTCCAGATCAAAGTTAGTCAGGATTTTTTTAGGAACATAAAAGCCGGTTCCGACTATTCCTATATTGTTAGAATTTTTTTTATTCATTTTTCTCTCACCTCAATATTCGACTACAATGGTTTTATATTCGAGTTTTTTAATAAAAACATATTTCATCTTTTTACGATTCCATTGAAAAGTATTTCCAGGAGTTTATCGGTATTTGATTCAATTTCAGGAAAAGAAATATTTATCGACCAAGGATATTCCAAGCCCTTTAAAGCAGAGGCAATTGCAAAAGCTGTTAATTCTATATCGCTAATATCAAATATCCCGTTATCTTCTCCTTCCTGCAAAATTTCCCGAATAGTGAACAGTTCTTCTCTACTGTTTTTTTTCCGTATATTTTCTATGAAAGCGTAATGTTCCAGATACTCGTCTTTAAGTGCACTATTGATATTAACAAGCTCTTTGAGATATTCCATTTTCTTCAAAATGTAGATCTTCATTTTCTTTTGTGGAGTATCTTCATTGATTATCGCTTCCCTTATTTTTTCTTTAAGGTATTTATTTTCTTTCTCAACAACTTCTTTAAATATATCTTCTTTGCTTTGGAAATAATGATATAAAGAAGCTTTTCCCATTCGGGCTGCTTTGGCGATTTCATCAACGGTTGTTTTTATTAGACCATATTTTGAAAATATATTTTGAGCAACCTGTGTGATGATTTTCTTTTTTTCATTTCCTTTCAAGCAAACCGCCTATTTCTCGAATAATTTAGTTTTATGGTCGAATAATTTTGTATGTGTAATTTGTGTCAATATTATTTTTTATTTTCTTGCATCCCTCCAAAAATTTTGATAAACATAGCAATTCCAGAGAGCGGAATACAGAGAAAGGCAAATGGAGTTGGAACGATTTTTTAATTTTCAATTTACTTGACTGCTTTAAAGATACAGAGTGATTAATACAAAAACTGGGAGTCATATATGAAAAATTATGTAAAAGTTTTATTTGCACTATTATTTGTGGGATCAGCATTTATGCTTACAAATTGCGATTCACCTCTTTCTGATGAACCGCTCAACGATCCGTCATTGATCTCACCCACTCTTACGATTGAGCGCACCTATGACAATTCGAAAACCCTTAACGGTGAGGCAATTGCTCATCTTTGGGATAAAAATCTTAATCTCGTGAGAATTAAAGATGGCGGCGTATATGTGAATGGAACATCCCTTGAATTGTATTATTATATCACAGGTGGACCTTATTATGAAACAACTGGAGACTATCCCATTTATAGAGATACTCAGTACACGATCACTGTAAAAATGAGCAATGGAGATGAGTATAATTCTACAGTGAGAACGCAATTACAGGATCTTCATACATTTAACATACCTGCAACCTTTAATAATACAGATGATGTGCAGGTAAGCTGGGAGGAAATTATCACGGAACATTCTATGTGGATCAATCTCACTTATGAAGATGATACAGGTGGCGGTTCAACATATATTGAAATTCCCGAGGATAGCGTTGGAACGGGCAGTTATACTATCCCTCACGAAAATTTTGCTGATCTTGTAGGCAAGACAGTTCAAGCAAAAATCGTGTCTGAAAAATTTGGCACTGCGAATGAGCATTTTAAAACAACCGCATCAATATCTTCGCAATTTGCTGTTATACAAGAGTGTCATATTAATTAGTAACGTTGCTCTCATTCATGTTTCATTTTCTCATTCAGGTTGATCAATCTATTTTCCTGTTTTTCAATAATACTTTGTCAAACTCGGTTTTTGATAAGATATTTCCAATCATTACCGAGCCGAGGAACTGGCTGATCGTTGCCATGATAGCAATGGTCTTTTTCATTATTAAGGAGAAAAAGAAAGCACTCGGTGTCATTGCCCTCGTATTAATTGCTGCCGTTCTTTCCGACCTGATCGCATACCGCATCATAAAACCTCTTTTCGGACGGCTCAGACCTTGCCATCCGGAATATTTTATCCAAGGCGGAAGATTTCTGGTTGGCATGAAAACATCCTTTTCCTTTCCTTCCAACCATGCGATGAACATGTTTACTGCCGCAACAGTTCTTTCTTATTTTTATCAAAAATACTCCGGCTACTTTTTTGGATTTGCTGCATTGATAGGGTTTTCACGCATTTATGTTGGCGTTCATTATCCTCTTGACATTATCGGAGGAGCGGTATTTGGTATAATTCTTGGGAGCGGAGTGTATTGGGGTTATGTCGGTATAAAAGTGTGTATAAAAAGGAAAGTTATTCCAAAAGAAAATAACGAAGATCGTGCAGAAGCAGATAGCTGATTTTTAGTTTGATATTTTACAATTATGAGTTTACTCTAAAAAAGCAATCAACCACGAAAGTCACGAAAATACACGAAAAAATAAATTTAAACCTTGCGAATGGTTGTTAAACATTCGCAATGTTTGGGAACTTAGATCACGTTTTCAGCTTTTTCTTCTTTGCAGCAGGGAAGAGTATATTGTTGAGGATAAGTCTATATCCAGGTGAGTTTTTATGCAGCTCGAGAAGAGTAGGAGGGTCACCAATCCGGTGCTGATAATCTTCCGGATCATGCCCGCCGTAAAAAGTGAATGTTCCTCTTCCGAAATTTCCGTGTAGATATTTTACCTCATCTGCACCTTCGACTTCTCCAAGCACAATAACGCTATTTTTCACAAATTCTTTGTGAAATGATGTGGTTTGCCCGAGAAAACCGTTCACCACATTTACATGGCACTGTGTGAGCATGGTAGGAACAGGATCATACTTTGCGGAAAATTGGAATAGCGTAAAATAGTCCGCCTCAGCACCTCTTATTTGTGCATAATTACTCGCATCTATGCTTGAGAATTCATACTCATAAGGATTTTTTACTAGAGAAAAATTTTCAAATGCAAAAGTTTTCTCGAAATCGAGCTTTTGCTCAGCTTGGAAGTCCATAGGATCACCGTCAAAAGGCACATCACAAATATCAATTCCCTGAGCTGCCTGAGCAATATCATATGTGTCTGTTGCGGCACACATTGCAAAGAGAAATCCCCCATTGCGAACATATTCACGGATCATCTGCACAACTGCATGCTTGAGCTGCCAGACCTTGTCGAAACCAAGCTTATGAGCAAGCTCTTCATCGATCTGCTTTATCTCCTTATACCAATCTGTGTTACGGAATCCAGCATAGAATTTTCCGAACTGTCCGGTGAAATCTTCATGATGGAGATGAAGCCAATCATAATCTTCCAGCTTTCCTTGCAGAACCTCAGTATCATATACCGTATCATAGGGAATTTCAGCATAGGTCAATGCAAGTGTGACTGCATCGTCCCATGGCTCCCCAGCAAAACCGTGAAGCTGTCCTGCTTTACTGTCAGGCAGTGTATATACTACGATCTTTGGAGCTTTTTCAAGGTGAACGATGTCCATGTTGGATTTTTCAATTGTCTGCTCAATGGCGAGATAATCCATTGGAGAAATGTGCTCATAAGAAACACCTCTCAGTCGGCACAGGGCTTCAAGTTCATCAGTTTCGGGTATTAAAAATGAGCCACCCCTGTAATTAAGAAGCCATTTGCCGTCGTAACCGTTTTCCAGTGTTTTATAAACGATGCCGTATGCTTTGAGGTGGTCGGTTTGCGAAAAATCCATCGGAATGAGAAGATCAGAATAAATAAATATTGGAATGAAGATAAAAATAATTAAAATCACTATTTTTTTCATTTATACAAACTCACTTAAAATTTCATCGGACACAAAGAGTGCTTTTTTTGTAAGTTTCAAATGATCATTTTCAACTGTCAAATATCCGAGCTTTGAAAACCTGTTTATTATTTCAGAATACACAGCATTTACATCAAAACCAAAGTTGTTTTTCAGATTGGATAGAGAGACACCTTCGGTAAGACGAAGTCCGAGAAAGATGAGGTCGGATATGTATTCTCTTTCTGAAATAACCTTCTTGCTTTTGCATACCGATTGATCATTTTGCATGTAGCTGATGTAGCGTTGAACATCTGCAATATTTTCTCTGCGCGTCAAGTCATAAAATGAATGGGCAGAAGCACCGCATCCAATATACTCTTTTCCCTTCCAATATGAAATATTATGTTGAGATTCGTAACCCACCTGAGAAAAATTCGATATTTCATATTGAAAATAACCGTTGCTTTCCAGAAATGAAATCATTTCATAATACATTTTGCTTTGTATTTTTTCGGAGGGGAAGGTGTATTCTTCCTGAGCTTCAAAAAGTGGAGTTCCTTTTTCAAGGGAAAGGCAATATGAAGAGATATGCTTTGGATTAAGTGAAAACGCTTTTTCAAGACTGGTTTTCCATGTCTCGGTGGTTTGACCGGCAATTCCATACATCAAATCGAGGGATATATTTTCAGTGCAATGGTTTCTTACTGCCTCGACTGCGGGATCGACCTCCTTTTCGGAATGCAACCTGCCGAGTATATTTAGTTCCTTATCATCAAAGGATTGCACTCCGATGCTCACACGATTAATACCGGCAATTGCCCAATTTCGAGCTCCATCTTTTGTAATAGTTGCCGGATTTGCTTCGACGGTTACTTCAATATTTGGTGGAGTAGAGAAGGTATCATTGATTGCAGAAAAAAGTGAGAGGAGATGCGGAAAGGACAGAAGCGAAGCTGTTCCTCCGCCAAGGTAGATAGAGGTTAAAATATTTTTTCTATTTTTGTGTTGTGAGATCTCTTTTATGAGTGAATGTATATAGTTTTCAGCCAGTCTGGCATCATACGGGATTGAGTAAAAATTACAATAGCTGCACTTTTGGATGCAGAATGGAATATGTATATAGAGAGAAATCTCTTTCACTAAAAGGAACGAACTTTCGGTTTAATTCAGTTATTTCGGGATTTTGAGTATCCTGCTCCATCTGATCTTATGATGATCTCCCATTGACCAGTAAAGGATCATTGGAACACCTTTGATATACTCTCGTTCAAGGAAGCCCCAGTAGCGGGAATCATTGCTGTTATCCCGATTATCGCCCATCACGAAATAGCAACTGTCCGGCACAATGATGGGACCAAAATTATCCCTGCTTCCCATGAATTCATTATTAATATAGAGCCGACCCTGCTCACGCGGAATGATCCTGAAATCTGCGTGCTGTACGTACTCCTCTTTTATATATTTACCATTTATATAAATATTTTTATCAATGATCTGCAAGGTGTCGCGCGGTACACCGATGATACGCTTAATGAAATCTCTTTGTTTATAGAATTTGAAGAAGAAATTTTTCTTATCCCAGTAGATAGGTCGGATCAGTTTTGCATATCTTTCTTCCGGTTGAGGGTCGTAGGGATCATGAGGGAATTTGAAAATAATGGGTTCGAACTGATTGGGCTCTCTAAACCGGAACACAAATTTATTTGCAATGAGCTGATCGCCTTTCAGAAAGGTGCTTTCCATTGATTCTGAGGGTATGAGAAAGGTCTCGATCACAAAGGTTCGTATAATTATCGCTGCAATGCCTGCAAAGATTATAGCTTCGATCCATTCACGCAGTACGGATTTCTTTTTCTTCAAACCTTTTTTTCCAGTTATATTTTCTTTGGGTTTAGCCATTCAGTTCGTCTCCATCTTTTGCATTATGATCTATGTTTTTTACCGTTATCGATGTAATCTCGGCAGATCTTCTCTACTTCACGGAAATTAACTTTACCTGATCCCATCATAGGGATATTCTCTATAACGTGGGATTCCTTTGGAATTGCTATTGCAGGAAGTTCCTTTGCCATGAGTTTTTTAATTTTTTTGAAATCAACCTCTGCAGTGGTTAGCGCCGCCACAATATCAGAGCCCTTTGTGGGATTAGGCACATCGACTACGCAACATATTACATTTTCGGGGAGCAATTTATTCAGCACATCTTCGACCTTTACAAGAGAGACCATTTCGCCGCCGATCTTTACGAATCTGCGCAACCGTCCTCGATGCCAGAGGAATCCGTCTTCATCCATTACGCCCATATCGCCGGTATCATACCAGCCGTTATGAATGCGGAGTGTTGTTTCTTCTATATCGCCGTAGTAGCCCTTCATAACAAGGTCGCCCTTTACGACGATTTTACCCTCTTTACCGCGAGGAAGCTCTTCATCGGTTTCTCTGTCGAGAATTTTGACCTGAACTCCCGGAATCGGCTTTCCTATACTGCCGGGCTTATTCGCTTCTTTTGCGTTCACAGAGATCACAGGACTTGTCTCGGTGGTGCCGTAACCTTCAAGAACTTCTATGCCATGATGCTTTTTGTATCCTTCACGAAGCTGCTCTGTAAGCTTGTCTGCACCTGCACATGCGATTCTAATTGTTGAGAAGTCGCCGGGTTGAGAACGCTTTAAGTAGCCATAGAAGAAAGAAGGAGTGCCTATCATAATGGTAATTTTGTATTTTTTGATTGAATCAATGATATTTTTATAATCAAGCGGATTTGCATGTGCGACCATCGCACAGCCAATAGTAATAGGTAACCAGAAATTTGTTGTAAGTCCAAAAACATGGAAAAATGGCAGATTTGCTAAAAAGATATCTTCATGTGAAAGTTCAAATACTTCGTTGCATGCATGAAGATTATGAAAAATATTTTTATGGGTGAGCTGTACTGCCTTGGGGTCTTTTTCACTTCCGCTGGTAAAAAGAATGACTGAGGTCTCGTCCTCATCTCCGTGCTGAACAGATTTCTGTAACATACCTGTTGGAAGTTTGGAACGAAGAGCAGCTTTGAGCTTATCTCCTGTTGTAATGGATGCCATGATATCCTCAATGAAGACCATGCCGTTCACAAATTCTATTTTAAGTTTTTCAAGGAGTTTTTTACTTGTGATGATCGTTTTAAAACTGCATTTTTCTTGAGCATATATGCAGTTATTTGCTGCTCCTGTCGAGTAATTTATCATCACAGGTATTTTTCCGCTCATTAATGTTCCTAATATCGAAAGCATACATCCGGCAGAGGTGGGGATCATTATTCCGATAAATTGTCCGCGGTAGACTGAGAATTTCTTTGCTAATATGAAGGAAGCTATAAGCATTTTATCATAAGTAATATCTTTTCCAGTGGCTTGATCGTAGATAGCTATCTTTTTGGAGTATTTTTTCGCTATTGAAATAAACTCTTGTTGTAATTGCATATTGACTCCTTATGGGCTATTATTTTTTTGCGAAAAGCAACAATCCAATCGAGTATATGCAATGTCAATATTTTCATTTTTTGCATGAAGTTGGCATACCCCCGAAATTTTTCATATTCATGACACTTTAAGGAAAACTTATTGAATATCATCCGTATAAATAGTAAAAATCTACTTCGAATCCTAACCTGTCGGGGCGTAACGAAGTGAAGACTGAAGCGCAGCGAGGATTCGAGGTATTGTTT
>JAUWPE010000093.1 GCA_030611765.1 Candidatus Cloacimonadota bacterium
GTTAACGGCACTATTATTTCAGAATATCCTTAACTTATTCCTTTATTAACTTTTTGTTTTGAGGTTTATCAAGATAGTTTGTTTTTGATGATACTTTTTTTCCTGACTTTTTTTCTAGCTCTTTCCGAGCATTACCGGAAATATTACCACCTTCCCTTGCTGATTGGAGATTTTCGTTAAAACCTTGTGAATCCTTACTTCGAGTTATAACCGTTGTGGAAGCTTCACCAAGCATTGAGAAAATGAGTTCAAGGTCGGTCATATGGTCGCGAAGATTCTCTCTTTTTAAGTTTTTAAATTTTTTATATTCAGAGGGTGTCATGCCGAACGCCGCTTTCGATATTTCTGCGGTAAGGATAGCGTATTCTCTTTTTTCCTCAATATTTCTTCTTTCCCATTCATCTGTAAGTTCTTCCCGAATGGCAATACCACGCATCCTTTTCTCTATCCAGCCATCAGAGTAACCCTTGGCTTTATATATTGCTCGTGTTCGTTTTGTGGCAAGTTCCGGATCCTCGATTTCCTGTACCCGTTCATAACCAATACGAGCCAGCCACCTTTTAAAGGGTTCTGCTTTTGGTGACGGAATTGACTGAACGATCCTGAACATTATTTCTGTATTTGCCACATCGGTAAATCTCATCTTCCCATCAGCGGCTTTCATTTTCAACCGGTTACAATTTGTAACGGTTTGGTTTGAACCTTCCTTAGAAAGCCGATGCTTAAGGACTTTCCAATACGTTCTCGGATTCTTACTTTCAGTTAATACTGCGATGACATCAACAACTGAAAATACCCATTCATTGTTATGAATTGCTCTTCTTATTTTCTCACCCTTAAATACTGCAATCTTTGTTTCCATCATTATTCTCCGTCATTTTGTTTTAAAACCATATATGGTTCGTTCATATTTTCTTAATATTTTTATCAGAAGACGCAATATATTTATTATGCAATATCATAAATGTTTCAAAGAAGTTTTCACTTAAATATCGTATCTTATTAACAATTTTAGGATCATGAGATAATTGCTCTTTAATAAAATTTCCATGAGAAATTTGATTTCTTTGCTCAGATATATCTTTCCAATATTTACTAATATTCTTAATTTTTTGATTCCGAGTATTTTTAACAAATTTTGAAAATTTACAACCTATTAAATCACTTAATAAGTTAATTTTTTCTTCTCTTCCCATTTTTCTCATTTTTTTCATTATTAATTTCCTCTTATACTCACTTCTTTCATTAATTTTACGATACAACCTATTATCTATAGCTTCATCTAATAATGCTTCTCCAACGGTACATATTAGTATGATCGATACTTTTACTTTAGCTTCTATCAAATCTTGTTCTGATAAATCAACGGTACAATTCTCAATATCATCCAAATATTCCTTAACCAAGCCTTTTAATATAACTGTTTCTTGTCTTGGGAAAGAATTAGGAGGAGATTCACTTCCACAAATAGGACAAGTGAAAAAGTTAGGTGATACTTTATCGCATATAGTACATAGTGCATATTCAGACATAAAATTTTTCTTATTCATATTTTTATCCCTTACTTCTCTCCCAAAATTCCCTCGGAGAGATTATATCAATTTTTTCAATTCTATCTAAATCTAATAATTCTTTATCTCCGGTTACAAATACCTCTGCATTTCCTTGAATCGCACAGCAAAGGATTTTACGATCATTTTCATCTATTCCTTTTAGTGTTATAATTTTATCAGGTTTAATCTGAATTAAATCTTTTTGTAAAAGTGATATAAATTCTTCGATCAGTTCGTCAGATAACTTATTTTTATTTTTGAGATTCCTTTGAAGTTCATTCATAAGTGGTTCACATATCACAAATTTGTGTGAGATCAGCACTTCCCTCATCACATCAGCACAGAGTCCCCGTGAAGCAACTGCACAGATAAGCACATTCGTATCAAGAAATATTCTCATGAAATGTCCGCAAAAATATCCTCATCAGTAAGGTAGCCACGCGCTTCAGCAAAAGGCATTATACGTTTACGTAATTCTTCAAATTGTTGAAGACGAAGCTGTCTGCGTAATGCCTCACGAGCTACTTCACTGCGGTTTTTTCCGGATTGCTTGCTGACCTTTGCAAGCATGTCATCGAGTTCTTTATCGAGACGTAAAGTAATAGTTTTTGTTTTCATGTGTTACAATGTAAAACATTTGGAAATTCTGTCAAATAACCCGACCATTGCGAAGGTCAAAGACCATTCGCAAGGTCTCAAAATAAAAACCCCAAAATTTCTCTCGGGGTTTATATATTTTATCAGAAAAGGATTATTCAGCCATTTTCTTATAGAACTCGTAGCGTTCCCTTGCTTCTTTGGCAGCACGTTTGAAGAGTATTTCTGCAATTTCAGGATGTTGCTGTTGAAGGGTTCGGTAACGGATCTCATTTTCAAGGAATGTTTCATAATCAACTTTGGGTTCTCTGGAATCGAGAGTGAGAGGGTTTTTGCCTTCCTTAGCAAGGAGTGGATTATATCTATACAGTATCCAGTAACCGGCATCGACTGCGAGCTTTTCTTCCTGCTGAGTTTTGGTCATATCAAAACCATGATTGATACAAGGTGAGTATGCAATGATCAGTGAAGGACCTTTATAAGCTTCTGCTTCAAGCATAGCTTTGATCGCTTGACTTGCATTAGCGCCCATTGCGATCTGTGCAACGTACACATACCCATAGGTTAGAGCCATACGACCAAGATCTTTCTTTTTGGTCCTCTTCCCCGCTGCTGCGAATTTTGCGACAGAACCGGTCGGAGTTGCCTTTGATGCCTGACCACCTGTATTGGAATAAACCTCAGTATCGAGCACGAGCACATTAATATTTTTGTTAGATGCCAGTACGTGATCGAGTCCACCATAACCGATATCATACGCCCAGCCGTCTCCACCGATGCTCCAGATACTTCTTTCAACAAGATAATCCTGAAGTTCGATGACTTTTTCAAAGATGGATTTCAATTCAGAGCTTGCATTCTTTAATTCTTCAGGAAGCACTTTCTTGATCTTCTTTGCTATCTCTTTTGATTCATCAGAAGCCACATCCCAGAGTTCTTGATTCTTGATAAGAAGTTCTCCGAATTCTGTTGAAATTCCAGCATCAGTTTTGAGCAACTTTTCAATATTTGTCTTGAGTTGTTTCCTGTTAGCATTAACTGCAAGACGCATACCGAATCCATATTCCGCATTGTCTTCAAAGAGTGAATTTGCCCAGGTTGGTCCCTGCCCTTGCTTGTTCTTACAATAAGGAATTGTCGGGAATGTGCCGCCATAAATGGATGAACAACCGGTGGCATTTGCAATGATCATTCTGTCGCCGAATAGTTGGGTGGCAAGTTTCACATAAGGAGTTTCTCCACATCCTGCACAAGCGCCGCTGAATTCGAAATAAGGCATCATGAACTGGCTGCCCTTTACACTGTCTTTTTTCACGCCGTCCAGCACATTATCAGGAAGATCATCAAAGAACTCAACCATGTCTGATTCGCCTTTTTTACGGGCTTCATCGATTGGAACCATCTTGATAGCTTTGTCTTTTACAGGACAGGTTTGAACACAGTTTCCACAGCCCACACAGTCTTCCACATAGACCTGCAATCTGAACTGAAGATCCCTTTCATTCTTTGTCTTGGATTTAACTGTAACAAATCCTTCCGGAGCATCTTTCAGATCAGCTGGAGCGATCTGCTTGGGTCTTATCGCTGCATGAGGACAAACCATAGAACACTGGTTGCATTGAATACAGAGTTCCGGATACCACTGGGGCACAAAAGGAGCTACACCGCGCTTTTCAAGACGTGTCGTTGCGGTGGGTATCTGTCCATCAAAAGGCATTTCAGAAACGGTGATGTTATTTCCCTTATAATGCATGATCTTTTTGATTATGTTTGTTTCAAATTCATCTGCATCATCAGGGATGAGTATTATTTCAGGAGCTGATCTTGTAATTTTGTCAGGAATCGGGACTTGCTGCAAAGCATCAGATGCTTTATCAACTGCTTCCCAGTTCATCTTAACGACATCTTCGCCTTTTTTTAGGAAGGTTTTCTTGATCGCATCTTTGATGAGCTTCAGTGCTTCTTTCTCAGGCAACACACCCGAGATCTTGAAGAATGCTGCTTGCATTACTGTGTTAATTCTGCTTCTGAGTCCGACTTCCTGAGCAATGCTCAACGCATCGATCGTATAGACCTTTATCTTCTTCTCTACGATTATTTTCTGCATATCTTCAGTTAGATTTTCAAACACCTCTTCCGGCTTCCAGGTCGAGTTCAGAAGGAATGTTCCGCCTTCACAAATTCCCTTAAGAATATCGTAACGTCCAATATAGGATGACTTATGAAGTGCAACAAAATCAATATTGTTCAGAAGATATTGTGACTGGATCTCTTTGTCACCGAAACGCAGATGTGAAATGGTTATACCGCCGGATTTCTTGGAATCATATTCAAAGTAACCTTGTACAAATTTATCAGTGTTATCACCAATGATCTTGATCGAATTCTTATTTGCACCCACCGTTCCGTCAGAGCCATATCCCCAGAATTTACAACGGATCACGCCTTCCGGTTCTGCATCGATCTCCTCTTTTGGTTCAATAGATAAGTGTGTAACATCATCAACGATACCGACAGTGAATCCGTGTGTGCATTTATCGTTCAGATGATCATATACAGCTTTGACCATTGTTGGGGTAAATTCTTTGGATGAAAGTCCATAGCGTCCGCCAATGACCTCTATGTCTGTATCCTTTAGAGCAACGGCTACATCGAGGTATAATGGTTCACCGATTGAGCCGGGCTCTTTTGTTCTATCGAGCACAGCAATCTTCTTCACTGTATCGGGAATGACTTTCTTCAGATGTTCGATCGAGAAAGGTCTATATAAGCGGACTTTGATCGCGCCGACTTTTTCTCCGCATTTGTTATTGAGATAATTCACAGTCTCTTCAATAGTTTCTGTCGCAGAGCCCATTGCAATGATAAGTCTGTCTGCATCGGGTGCGCCCACATAATCAAAGAGATGATAGGAGCGTCCGAATTTCTTTGCAAAGGCATCCATATATTCCTGAACTATCTCAGGAGCTGCAATATAGAATTTGTTGACCGTTTCCCTGCCCTGGAAATAGACATCGGGATTTTGCGCTCCGACTTTGAGCATCGGGCATTCGGGATTCATTGCACGTTTCCGGAAATCCTTCACATATTTCATATCGATCATTTGTGCAAGTTCATCATAAGGAAGGATCTCCACCTTTTGAATTTCGTGAGAGGTTCTGAATCCATCAAAGAAGTTTAAAAACGGCACTTTTGACTTGAGGGTAGCAAGATGAGAAACCACTGCGAGGTCCATTGTTTCCTGAATCGAGCCGGCAGCAACAAGTGCAAATCCTGTATTTCTTGCAGACATCACGTCAGAATGATCTCCAAAAATTGAGAGGGATTGGCAAGCAAGCGAACGTGCTGATACATGAAATACTGTGGGAAGCATCTCACCTGCAATTTTATGCATATTGGGAAGCATCAGCATAAGTCCCTGTGACGCAGTAAATGTCGTTGTTAATGCACCTGCCGATAGTGATCCGTGCACTGCACCGGACGCACCGCCTTCAGACTGCATTTCGATCACATCGAGGGTTTGACCGAAAATATTCTTTCTGCCTTCTACAGCCCAGGCATCTGCATGTTCACCCATAGGCGAGGATGGAGTGATCGGATAGATCGCTGCAACCTCGGAAAATGCGTATGCAACATGAGTAGCAGCTGTGTTACCATCGATCGGCTTATAAATCTTTTTCATTATGCCTCCATATATTATTTAATAAACTCAATTATAATTATCGTATTTTTATAACATCCTTCAAAAGCTCCACTTTCCTACGTCAATAAATTCTTTAAATTTTTGACAGTTTTTCACGACTTTTCATATTTGATTTCTATGAAATTCGCAGTCTGTAGTCTTTTATGCCTTCTCTGGTGCTTCAACGTTGCCGGTGCAGATATTACACGGGCAACAAAGGATAGGATATCTGAACTTGAAAAGGAGATCAAAACAACACAACAGATGATCGAAGAGCTTCTTGCTGATAAGAATGTGCAGAAAAATACCATTTACTCACACATCAAAAAATTGAAATCTCTTCAAGCCCAAGTGGATGATTACCGCAGCCAGAAATACCAGACAGAACTGTATATTGACAGTCTTAAATCCACGATCATCCAAAACGAACAGTACTTTGACGAGAATAAAGATATTCTGAATGAATTGGTAGAAAACCTTGCTTATGTCCATTATAGAAGCACTTTTCTTGATCATAATCCTCTAAACAACTGGATGTCCAGAGGACTGCAACTCTGTGCCCATTCCCTTCTTGATAACCTAGACAGTTTGAGAAATTTTCTGGCACAACATCATGACTTGAGTGAGCAGAAAGAAAATCAGCTTAGGCAGCTTCTTACAAATATTGAGTACGCGAAATCAAATTATAATACCATTCTCACAAAAAAAGAAGCCAATGAGCAGGAGTTGACATTTATCGAACAGATAGAAGTGGAATACCGACACCAGATCAGTTCGCTGAAAGAGGGTATTACTGCTCTTGAGAATTTTATTGCTCAAAAGGAGGCTGAGAAGTACGGCAAAGAATATACTTTCTCCTTTCATGACGGCATAGTCTGGCCCGTACAGGGTGAGATCATACAAAGATACGGCATTCATAAAATAAATAATACTAATGCCGAAATAAAAAGCGAAGGTATATACATCAAAACTGCATATGGCACTCCAGTTAGATCGATCGCTTCAGGAGTGGTTGCTTTTGCAGGTTGGTTTGAAAACAAAGGAAATCTTGTGATCATTGATCATCAGAATGGTTTTTACAGTCTTTACGGATTCAATGACAAACTCGCTGTGCACAAAGAACAGAAAATTGGACAGTCCGAAATCATTGCCTACTCCGGTAAAAATTATCTTATGGATAATGACGGACTATACTTCGAAATCCGAAAACTTGGAAAAGCTGTTGATCCTCTTTCCTATCTTAATTTATAAATGGAACGCAGATTAACGCTGATTAGGCAGATCAACGCTGATTAAATATAAAATGGAAAATGGAAAATTAGTTTTAACTCATTATCTGCGCAAATCTGTCCAATCTGTGTGGATCAGCGTGCTATAATATTAAGAATAGAACGCAGATTAATGCTGATCAGGCGGATCAACGTTGATTAAATGAAAAATGGAAAAAATTTTATTACCCTCTGTGTTCTCTGTGCGCTCTGTAGTGAATAATTATATATAATATTATGAAAAAATTAGTTTTTACTGATCCGATCGAACTTGCTCTTGTCTCGCAAGCTGCGCGCATCATAAAAGAAAATGGAATACTCATCCATCCTACTGAAAATCTATATGGCTTCGGTGCAAATATTTATGATAGTGCAAGCATTCAAAAAATAATAGAGTTTAAACACAGGGAAAAGAATACAAAGGGTTTTGTGGTGCTGGTTTCTGATTTTGTCCAGTTAGATAGACTCATTGCAGGAGCAAGCAAAGTTGAAAAAAATCTTATGCAGAAATATTGGCCAGGTCCCCTTACCCTGATACTTAGAGCTAAAAAAAAATATTGGAAAAATCCGATCTGTTATAGGAAAAAAATCGCAGTCAGAATGGTGGGCAATGATATTACAAGAGCTATTTTGAAGGAAGTGAATCTTCCAATAATTAGTACAAGTATCAATATCAGCGGTGAAAAAAGCATAAATGATCCGAAATTAATCGAAGAAAAATTCCGCAATGACGTAGATGGAATGGTTATAGACAAGATCGATCATTTTAGTGATAAACCATCAACTATTGCGAAGGTAATCGGCAGAAAAGTGTTCGTGCTGCGCAGGGGAGCGATTTACAAACCCAATCCGAACCTCAAA
>JAUWPE010000094.1 GCA_030611765.1 Candidatus Cloacimonadota bacterium
TAACAAAACCCACTGCCCGTCCCGACGGATTTCATCATAAAAAGTACTAAGCGAAATTCGTGTATTTTTATTAGAGTAAGAAATTTCTGCGTTGGTGAAAATTACTTTCGTATTGTTATCAAGAGCATAAATTCCATCGTAGTAAAAATTCTTCTCTTTTCTTCGCGCTCCCACAGACAACTCGGAATTGATAGATTCAGTGAGTGGAATTTCAAAAACAAGCTCCGGCATAATGAAGATCGTATCCGGTTTTTCTGAAAAGATCACATCATTGATGATCTTTAGCGAATAGAAATCTGCAAAAATTCCAGGTGAATTGATAGAAACACGAATCAGATAATCATGCAGATACCCCTTCCAGTAAAAGTGGTCGATGTCCTGGAGATCAGCACGAAGTAAAATGTTTGTGGCATATTCTTCGAGCGGAAGGTCGAAGCCAAGATTGAACTGATGGCGGACAATTGTGTTTTTTGCTTTGTAAGTTGAATTATCATAAATGCGCTCTTCACCGAACTGATTCAGATATGAGAAATGTATGACATCATCAAAGAAAAAGGCATCAAAAAGATTTAGTATTGTTTCATTTTTCTGAAGATACTGCCCATCCGCAGAAATTCCATAGTTTGGATTGAACACATTATAGGTTTCTTTTGCGGAAAAAAGTTTTATAAAATTATAGTTAAATTGATGCGAAGTAAGCGAGCTGGTCAGCAACTTTTTCTGTAACTGGAACACAAAATTATCAAAGTAACATTTATGCATCCACGGGCTTGTGTACTCTCCGCTATGAGCATAGAGCTGGAAATCGAGGAAGTTCACAAATTCATTTTTGATAAAACCAATGCTCTTATTCTCATTATTGAAATCCCCATTTGAATACTGTACATCAGTAAGAAGCGCCCTAAATGAATTCTGCAAAGGCGTGAAATTATATGTGCCATCTTTACTGTTCATCACATAATAATTCATCAAAGGATAAAACACATCCTCGGGCTGCATATAATTATCAAACCTGGAGCCAAATATTTCTATCGAACCCTTGTGATCGGGTACGATATAGTGTGAATTTCCAAAAGTATAGTACTCATCTGTGGTGAAGGATTTCGACTTATAGGAAAAAAAAGTATCCTGCAGAGAGACAATGTATTCTTCCAGTTCTTCAATTGGCATGACCACAATGTGCGTATCTTCCTCCGCTTCTGTATATTCTGTTCTGAGTGAATCTACAAGAAGTGAGTCCGGTTGATAGATTTGTTTTACATCTATAGAATCGACTTGCTGAGCGTGAAGCGTGCTTGCACAGAAAAGTAATAATAAAATTAATAAATATTTTCTCATAGCCATTGATGTTCCTTATACCATTGATAGGTTTTGTTCACTCCCTCTTGTAAAGAATAATGAGGTTCGTAATTGAGTATCTCTTTTGCCTTTTCTGTACTGCATAGCCAGTAGCATTGCTTCATCTCTTTAACCTTTTGCAGATTTATAGTTGCCTGTTTTTTTGTGAAATACTTCATGCACTCGTTGAACGCAGCAAGAATATAGCTCAAAAATATGGGGATATGCAGCTTGATTGCATTTTTATTCATTGCTTTTTTGACCGCATCGATGAAATTCTCAAGCAAATAAATATTCCCGTCGCCTGCAAAAAATATTTCATTGTTTGCGTGCTCATTCTCAGCAGCCATTATGATCATCCGTACAAGATCCTCAACATACACAAGACTGAGATATTTCTTTTTAAAACCTGCCAAAGGTGCGATATGTTTTTTAACCAGTTCAAAATACTTCAAAAAATCTTTATCATAAGGTCCATACACGCTAGGTGGACGAATAATAACCCACGGAACAGGACACTCTTCACGAACCACTCTTTCGGCTTCGAGTTTACTCTTTCCATAGTATGATACAGGATTACAAGTGCAGGTTTCCGTTTTAGGGGAAATCCCGTCGGCTGGTCCGGCAGCAGCTTGAGTACTTAAAATTACGAATTTTTTAACAGTGCTGCTTTTTATCGACTCAAGCAGGTTTTTGGTCAATTCTACATTTGCTTCGAAGTATCGTTTTTCATTTATCTCCCGAACTTTGGCGGCAATATGAAAAATTATCTCTTGATCTTTACAAGCTTCTTGCAAAGAAGATAAAGAATAATAATCTGCGTATTTGAAGGATACCGGCAGGTTTTCCAGGGAGCTGAGGTTAGAGGAGCGTCTTACCACACAGGTAACCTCATAACCATTTTCCAGCAAAGCCCGCACAAGGTTGCTTCCCACAAATCCGTTAGCTCCGGTTACTAATACTTTCTTTTTCATTAGCATAGAAAGAAAATTTTGCAAAATTTTTGTCAACTGAAACTCCCTGAAAGTTTATTCAAATAAATTTGACAATAAATTGCCAATGCAAAATTTACCCTTAAATTATTAGTTTACTCTAAAAAGGTTATGATTAGAAATATGTTAGAAAAATTTTTAAATATTTGGAAACCGATCCAAGTTAAATGAATATGGATTTCACGGGATAAATGAATCGGTTGAAAGTTCCTATCTTCTTATTAATCACCAACTTAAGTTGGTGGTTAATGAAACAAAAAAAACATTAACCGTTTTAACGGTTTCTCGTTTTAATAAATCTGGCTTTATAGGGTGAACTCAATTATTAAAAGAAAATTTGTTATTGGAGATATAGATATGAAAAAAATAATTGTTACACTCTTAGTTTTCGTACTCCTGTTTTCAGTGCCACTTCTCGCAGAAAAGGTCATTATCCGAATTGATAATCCAGGCAGAGCAACCGCTACATACTTCCTGGAAAATGATTATGATATCGCATCATATTTCCCGGAAAAGTATATTGATATTTTTATCCACGAGGAAAGGTTGCAGGAAATCTCTCAGCTTGGTTATGATTTCAGAGTTGTGGATTCTGAATCTAAGATGAAAGAAAACATCGTTACACGTGCAAAAGATATATATGGTTACCGTTCTTATGATGATATGAAAACAGAACTTCTACAGCTTGCGTTCAATCATTCCAACATTATTAATGTTACTACTATTGGTGAGTCCCGCGGTAAAGAATATGCGACAGCGGGAAATTCAAATTATAATGATTACCAGCATGATATTTGGTGCGTGAAATTGTCTGATAATGTCATGTTAAATGAGGATGAACCGAACATCATCTTTGACGGCGAACATCATGCTCGCGAACCTATTTCTATGGAAATGGTTATGTTAATCTTAAATTATCTTGTTGATAACTACGGCACAGATCCGGACGTAACCTTTTGGGTTGATAATGCCCAGATCTGGTTCGTCCCGCTTATAAATCCTGACGGACATAAGATTGTGATAGATCAGAATGACACGTCCTGGAGAAAAAATATTCGCGATAATGACGAAAACGGACATATCACATGGGGTGGTTATTACTATCCTGATGGAGTTGATCCAAACAGAAATTATGGTCCTCCAGAATGGTTTGGCGGGCAAGGCACAAGCGGTCCAACAGGGAAAACCTATTGCAGACCGGAATCCTTTTCCGAGCCAGAAACAAGCGCTATTCGAGACCTGCTTACACAGTACAGATTTGACCTGGGAATGTCATATCATAGCTACAGCGAACTCATAATGTGGCCTCTTGGCTTCAACATGTCCTGTATGGCTCCCGACGTGAATGCTCTCGCAAATCTAGGACAGGAAATGGCTGCAACTGTTCCATCACTTTACGGAGGACACTACACTCCACAGCAGACAAACGCACTCTATCCTTGCTCCGGCACAACAACGGATTACGGTTACGGAGTTGAAAGAATATTCTATTTTATTACAGAACTCGGCACGACCTTCATACCCGATGCAACTACCATGAATACGATCATAAATGACAACCTCTCTGCAGGTTTGATCCTTATAGATAGAATTTTTGATCGGGTCGTCACAGGTAATATTACAGACAGTCTTTCCGGAACATATCTTGATGCAGAAGTTTTTGTTTCAGGTATCGATGATACAGGAACTGACGTCGAGCCATATATTAGTGACCCTGATTTTGGACGCTATTACCGAATTCTGCTACCTGGCACCTATGATCTGACTTTTTCTGCTTTCGGATTTCAGTCCAAAACTATTAATGATATTCAGGTAGTTACAGGTTTGCAAACAGAACTCGACGTCGAGCTTGTTCTTGCTCCAACTACAAATGTTCATATCAACCTGAAAAATGAGGATGGAGATCCTATTCCCAATGCAGATATAATTGTGTTAGATACCCCATTAAGCCCTGTAACGACAAACATGTACGGCTATGCACAAATTCCTGATGTGCCTTACGGCAGTTATGAGGTTGAGATAACAGCAACTGCATACGGCACTTTTACCTATCTTATGGAAGTAACTGCCCTAAACAATTCCTTCACCTTTGCCATGGTCGAGCCCTTCTTTATTGATGACTTCGAACTGGGTTTGGTGAATTGGACAACTACAGGCGATTGGGGAATAAGCATCACGCAGTATTACAGCGGTATTTTTTCTCTGGCTGATAGCCCGGATGGGGAATACAGTAATTACGAATTATCTTATGCCACTCTTGATGAAGAGATCAATTTAATAAATGCTATATCTGCACACGTAGAATTCATTACGCGGTACGAGATCGAATCGGGATATGATTTTGTGTATTTCCAGATATCCACAAACGGCACAAGCTGGACAACCATCGAGGATTATACTGGAATGCAAACCTCATGGGAAGTTCAATCTTTTGATCTGCTGGACTATCTTGGCGAAACTGTGCACTTCAGATTCAAATTTTATTCCGACAACTCTGTAACAAAAGACGGTATTTATATCGATGATTTCAAGATATACAGATATGAAAATAATTTCTCCAATGATGATCCCGCAATGCAGAACATTTTTGCCCTATACCAGAACTATCCTAATCCTTTCAGCGGCTCAACCCAGTTTGCTTTCTCACTTCCTGCAAACACCGAAAATGCCGGGATCTCGATCTATAATCTTCTGGGGCAGCTCGTGGATCGTATTGAGTTAACTCCTGATGACATTTTAAGCAGAAATATCCTCTGGGATGCAACAGATCCTTCCGGTAATGATATTCCTTCCGGTGTGTATTTCTATAAGCTCTCAACCGATGATAATGAGACTATCAGAAAAATGGTATTGATGAAATAAACTTACCTCTCAAATTATAATATCAGAGACGTGCTTAGGTGCGTCTCTTTTTTTACAACCCAATAAAAAAATCAGGTCATTCCATGCTTCAGGTATGCTCAGAGTGACAAATATTATTTTTTAACAGATATCTCACAACGGAAATTTGAGACATGTCTGCTGCGCCGTAGTCCGCCAGCTGGCGGATGAAGGTGAGTCGAAGAGCACGTCTTAAGTTGTAGTAACTGCGAATTACTTATCACAAGCTCTGCGACTTGTGACAAGGCAATTTTATAAAAAAATTTTTATTCTTGAGCGGAATTAAATTAAGCACCTGTCACGGTGTAGTCCTTACGAAACCGGATCGCAGCATAAAATACTTGCTTTAATTTTAGGTTGTTAGTTCTTCGACTATGCTGTCACCGACAGCTGGCTGATAAGTTTAATTCTCCAAAGCTAAATTAAAAATAGCACACCCAAAATTACATTAAAGAATGAAAGGGATATCTTTTCCTAAAATTAAAAAAAAAGAAAAATTTGACAGAAAAATAATATTTATACAAATAAAGGCATAATGAAACGGGATAAGCACGAAACACGGAAACCAATTTATCGAAATTTGTTAAATGAAGGACAAACCATGACGTAGCTAACTAAAATATAAATATCGCATCTTTTATTTGTTTTACTTGTAAAATCGCCAATTTTATGAACACCAGAACAGGTAAGAAGGATGCGTCCCCTGTGGGACGCACTTTCTTGCGTCTTGGTGTTCGGGTATGGCGATACCCACAAGTGGGGCGTAATGAATGTTGCGTCCTTTTTTTGTTTAATAAAAATGATAATACACAAATAAAGGAAAAATTAAAATGAATATTAAACAACTTAAATAAGATAGGAGTTTTTATGGAAAAGAATTTTAGAAAGATTTTAATCATTTTTTGCTTCATATCTATTTTTTTTAGTAATTTTGCCATATCACAAACCACGAAAAGTAGTAATCAACCAGATGCAGCTTACGGTGCCATTAATCCTGAATATCGTCCTTCTGATAGCCCTTTTCTGAGATTGCCAGAAGACAAGAAAGGATGGAAACCTATAATTCCTCCAAAGCCAAAGGAAGTAGGAGAGGTTGATGATCCAACTGCTTTAGAGATTTATAATATAGCCACTGGAGAAGTGATTCATATTAAAAGTGACAATATATCCCAACAGCCAGTGGATTTAGGTTTAAGCTTAATTCCAGAATATCAAGGCTTACTACCACCCGGAATTGTTCCCAAAACAGTGTTCCCCCCTGATGATCGTGTAAGAATAACCCCCACAACACCTTACCCCTGGCGTACTATTTGCAAGCTATTTGTGACATTTCCTGATGGTGCCACTGGGGGATGCTCTGGTGCTATAATTGATGATTTTCATGTTTTGACTGCGGGTCACTGTATTTATAGCCACGACCACGGTGGTTGGGCTACTTCAATAGAATTCGTACCCGGACTTGATGGGGACTATATGCCTTACAACCATGCATGGTCTACTTATTTAAGAAGTTACGCAGGATGGACTCAATATCAAATGCAAGAACATGACTGGGGTGTGGTTACATTGGACCGTAATATAGGAAATTATGTAGGTTGGATGGGACGTCAAACAGCTCAAGCCAGTAATCAGATTTATACAGGAATGTTAAATCTTGCTGGTTATCCAGGCGATCTTAGCAATGGTTTATGTTTATACTGTGATTCAGATTACGGTAGAATAGCAACTCAATATAATCATTGGTATTATATTGATACATACAATGGTCAAAGTGGTTCACCTGTATGGCGTTACTATAATGATAATCGGTATATTCTTACTATTCATGCATATGGAGATGATGGCTCGTCTAGTAATCATGGAACAAGATTAGATCAAGATAAGTTTGATCGAATTATAACTTGGACTGAATCCGACACACCTCCATCTGATTATGCTGATTTAATAGATGATGGTCAGGATTGGTCAGGATTTTCACCAACTACAGTTACTCCAGGTGTAACTAACTTTAGTGTATGGTGTGATGTTCGAAATATTGGCACCGCATCATCAGGTGGGTTCTATGTATCTTACTATGCTTCAGAAAATACTACTATAACTCCATCTGACCACCTAATTGGAACAGACTATGTATCTTCAATCTCTCCTTTTAATTGGGAAGATTCAGAATGGTCCGGTACTTTCCCAAGCAGTATTCCTGCAGATACATATTATGTTGGTTGGATAATAGACAGTGGAAATGATGTTCAAGAATTTGAGGAAACTAACAATACTGCTTATAAGGATTCATATCAATTAACAGTCAATATTTCACCGCCTAATAATGTATCCGCATCAGATGGGACATATACAGATAAAGTAAGGATAACCTGGGATGGTGTAACGGGAGCAAGCCACTATCGTGTGTGGCGGAATACGAGCAATAATTCAGGAAGTGCAACATCTTTAGGTTCCTGGCAAAGTTCAACCTATTATAATGACACTTCATCAACTCCTGGCACAACATATTATTATTGGGTAAAAGCATCAACAAATAGTTCAGGTTCAAATCCAAGTGATTTTAGTTCATCAGATACAGGATTGCGGAAATTATCATCACCTACTAATGTATCAGCAACAGATGGGACATATACAGATAAAGTAAGAATAACCTGGAGTAGTGTAACAGGAGCAAACTATTATCATGTTTATCGGAATACGAGTAATAATTCAGGAAGTGCAACATCTTTAGGTAGTT
>JAUWPE010000171.1 GCA_030611765.1 Candidatus Cloacimonadota bacterium
GGAGGTGCATCTGCATAACCACTTTCCAATAATTGCAATCCGTCGTTCCTGACTGCACTTTCCACTTCTTCTTTTGTAAAACCTCTTCCTGAATGATCCTTATTTGAAGAAAGATATAATACACCATCTTGATATTTTCGGATTAATTTTTTTCGAATTCTTTCTACTGATTTTATCTCAAATATCTCCCCGAAACCTAATATTTCACAATCATATTTTTGATGAATATCCTGTTTTATTATACCTTCCATTTATACTCCCGTGCTAAATTATGTACTAATCTACTAATTCCATGTTCGTATGAAAATATGGGCTTGAAATCGCATTCCTTCTCGATTTTGGAAATATCATATATCACATCTTTAACCATTGTATCCACTTTCTCTTGGGCAATAATTGGTTCTGGACCTGTTAATTTAATACCAATCTGATAAATTCTTTCAATTACTGTAGATATAAATCGTGCAAACCATTCTGGAATCTTTATGTCAAGAATGACTTTTTTTTGTAATTCGTTTCTTATTAATTTAACTAAATTATTTATCGTAATTGGATATTTATAAGAGACAATAAAGCCATCGTTAGTTGGATGAAAATTTGTTCCAATCTTTTCAAGAATATTAATAAAATCCTCAATATAAATACATTGAATTCTATTTCTGCCATTCCCCACTGTATGATATGAATTATTATGAATCATATTTATTAACCGAGTCATCATACCTTGCTGATCATTTTCACCATACACAATTGAGGGACGAAGAATTGTATATGGCAGACCATACTTTTCATTATATAAAGTAACAAGATTTTCGCATTCCAACTTCATTTTTCCATATAAATTACAGGGCTTTCTCTCTGTATCCTCTGAAATAGGAAGTTCCTCTGTATATCCATAAACCGCAACTGAACTACAAAATATAAAATGAGTTATTTTTCCAATGGATGATTTTAATAATATCTCGGTGAATTCCTGTCCAGACTGAATATATTTATTCCAATTTGTTCCCCATTTATGGCGAATACTTGCAAGATGATATAGTATATCAAATTGATAAAAATCTATTCGTTTATTCATTATATCATCAATGAAATAATATTTAATATTAAACTGTTGAAGCTTTTCAATATTTGAGTCAGGTCTGATAACACAAGTAATCTTATGACCTTTGGTCACAAGACGGCTGATTAAATGATATCCGATAAAGCCGGTTCCACCGGTAATTAAAATATTCATTGCTTATTCCTTTAATATTCAAATGTGTATTCATGAAATTGTTGTAAAGTTTTCCAATCTTTTCATAACTTTTAAAGATATTTTGGAATTTGTTGACATGTTCATCTTTAATTTGCGATTTCGAATGCAAATTGAATTTTAATTAATTGGAGTAATACATGAGAGTATACATTTTACTCATAATTTTAATATTTCTTTCATTCACCTTATGTGCTCAAGACATAACATTCACTGCGGCAGACAACCCAAATGATGACGGCGGTGCCATTATATTAAAATGGATTGCCCCTGAATCAATTCCCGAAATGATCATCAGTCGTAGTATTGATAAAGAAAATTATATCGAAATCGCAAGGGTCACTCCACTGCTTAAAACATATATTGATGATGATAATATCGAGGACGGACAGGAATATTATTATAAACTTTCTGTTCTTAATGAGGACGGAGAGATTTTACAAAGCTTCACCGCTTCTGCAATAGCCAAAGCCCAGTGGTTCAATACGGATAAGATTTCTCTGCTTATCATGACAATACTTCTTGGCTGCGCTATTATCTATTTTATTTTTTCTGCAAGAAAAGGAAAACGGCTCTACATCAGAAAGATCAGTGGACTTGATACTATTGAAGAAGCAGTCGGTCGCGCTACTGAAATGGGAAAACCTCTTCTTTTTGTTCCCGGTATTATGGACCTCGATGATATGCAAACCATTGCCGGACTGAACATTTTGGGACATCTCGCTGAAAAAGTTGCTCAATACGATTCGACAATTCATGTTCCCGTGTGCCGCTCGATGGTGCTTTCCACTGCAAAAGAAATTGTAAAAGAAGCATATATTCGAGCAGGAAGACCAGACGCTTTTAATCCGGACTCTGTATTCTATCTCACTGATGACCAGTTCGGTTATGTTGCTGGTGTCGATGGTATAATCATGCGGGAAAAACCTGCCGCAAACTTCTATTTGGGTGCATTCTACGCAGAATCTCTCATTCTCGCAGAAACTGGTTTTGAAAGCGGAGCCATCCAGATCGCAGGTACGGCAATGCCCACACAAATACCTTTCTTTGTTGCTGCTTGTGACTATACTTTAATCGGTGAAGAACTTTTTGCAGCATCTGCATATCTTTCAAAGGAACCGACTCAGCTTGGAAGTTTGAAGGGGCAGGATGTGGGGAAGGCAATAATCATCTTTACACTTCTTGTTGGTATAGTGCTTGAAATTTTTGGCATACATTTCTTAAAAGACTTTTTGGCAACACACTAATTCCCAACTCGGATAAACAGGTAAAAATGTAACCACGAATTAACACGAAAACATACGAATGAAAAATTCAAGTATAAAAAATTATCTTTATAAATCCTCCCTAATAAAGAGGTCTCAAAGACTTATGGAAATATTTTGCCAAAATATAATAAAAACATAGAATCAAATTACTAAAGAGGACACATGAGAAGACAAATTCCGTTGCTCATCACCTTCTTTGTTGGTACACTTATAATTGTTTCTGAATTTATACCCCATAAACCCTTCGGCAATCTCTCAACCAGTCTCGAGGGATGGTTCCTGATCATTTCCGGCTTTGCCATCATTCTTGGACAGCTCAACTTGTTTAAAGTAAACATCATAAAAATTTCCCGCAAGGCACCCAATTGGCCATACTATGTTATCGCTCTTGTAAGCTTTTCTGTTATGGTCATCTGCGGAGCTTTATGGGGCACTCAGCAGCAGCCGGGACTTATCCCTATCAGCGATAAAATGCTCAATTTCTTCGGGTACAAACCCTTTGACTATATCTTTAAATATATATTTGAGAATCTCTCTGCCACGATGTTTTCTTTGCTCGCTTTCTTCATGGCTTCTGCATCTTATAGAGCATTTCGTGCTCGTAGTCCCGAATCCACCTTGCTCCTTGTCGCAGCAGTTCTCGTCATGCTGGGAAGGACTACTATCGGAAGTACAATGACCGGCTGGATTCCCGAGTCTCTTGGTTTCCTTCATCTGCCGAATATTGCTTCCTTCATTATGAAATATCCAAATACCGCAGGTCAGCGCGCAATTCTGATCTGTGCAGGATTGGGTGTGATCGGAATCTCTCTACGCATTATTCTTTGTATTGAACGTTCATATTTATGAGGTAAATAAGATGAAAACATTTGAGAAATTTATT
>JAUWPE010000114.1 GCA_030611765.1 Candidatus Cloacimonadota bacterium
CACTAAGTGATATACCTTGATAGCGATATTCTTTGAACATAGTTACTTACTTTTTATTAACCATGGCTGTTACGGTCTCCCGAGCCGTTTAGTCTTCGTTCTGGTTCGGGATAAACCCGGACCTAACCTTCTGATCATTAAGCTCCTCAATTCTGATTACTAAGCCCCAGCTTAGTAACCTAACTACAATTTTTAACTTTATATTTCCTATCCGTCTGGACGCCTGTCTCCCGACACATTCACCCTTCGGTTGGTATAAGAATAGTAGCCGATTGCGTAACACTTCTCTATCAAGTTACACCAACTTTGAAGCGGGCTACAAAGATTTATTTTACTACTATTTCGGCTATTATTTTTATACATTGTTATCTTCTGGTCTTTTTCATTTCTCTTTTTTGAATATCGAACACCGAACACCGATTAACGATTTTTGATTTATTTATGATTGAGAAAATATTTATAATTTTTGATTTTTCTGTGCAGTTTCAATACTTTTTACGAAAATTGAAATCAACTCATTGTTTTCATTTTTTGCTTTAATTATTTTTTCTTCAGTTTTATACAATTTACTTCGGTGAATAATTTTCAGGCAAACATAAGTTTCTCGCAGTTCTTTTAAAATTACTTTCATTTTATAAATGAAGTCATTTTTAGATTCGGCACTTTGTGCTTCTCCGTAATTCAGCGACACTGATGTACCTGAACGCACCAATTGTACAGACAAATGGTTTCCGGCTTTTGAATTTGGCATTCACCCTGTGAAATAGCTACGCTAAATCTACGATTTATTTCACAGGGTAAATTTACAATTTCAATTATCAAAACTGAAAATTCGATCAATCGTTTTTCTAAATCATATTTATTCATACTTAATCAACTTCTTAAATCATTATTCGTTAATCGATATTCGATATTCAATTTGTTATTTTTTTAGTTTATTGACTTGAAGATAACGTAGTACTATGGAGAACGGGTCGGGAGCCAAGACTGGCCGAGACCGACAAAAATTGTGAATATCAAGTATATTATTTTTAATTATAGCATTCATTGTTTATACTCTAGTTGTTACGGTCCATTCTGTCATGGAATGGTCCATGACAGCCGTGAAGTGAACCCGAGTTGTCAGGGTCCACACCCTGATAAAATGTTCTTTGCTACATGCTAAGGTGGAAAATATGGGAGGCGATTACACCTCCCATAAATATGTTTAGTATGTTATTGCCAACTAAATTATCTTAAAGACTTGCAGCAGTTCCATCAGTTTCTACTGAAATAGCTCCAGTAAGACAGTCAATAGCAAGAGATGGTCCGTCAACACCATCTTCAACACCAGCGGCACCACCGGAGTTAACACCAGCTTCCTTGGATGAAGATCTAAAAACTACACCTGGAGTTGCGCACGTTGCAACTGTATAATATGCGTTACCAGTCTCAAGATAAGCATCTGTTCCAGTATGCCCGACGCCAATGTATTCAGCAATATCATTTACTGTCCAAGAAAAATCAGAACCAGCGCCAGCCAAATTGGTAGGGGTCTTGAAGTATGCCAGAGCTGAAGCAGCAAAGGTGTTCATGTCACTAAGAACTGCCGAGCGGTTTGAATTTATCGCCTGGGTACTGAACATAGTGATACCCACTGCGACAGCTGCACCTACGATAATTACGCTCAATACAATGAGCAGTATTTGTTGCATTCCCATGTTATCCTCCTAACATTATTTTTTTCCCGTAAAAAACGAGAATTGGGGAATTTTCACATCTTTTATAAATATAAATATATAAGGCAAATTATGTGCCAAATTTTTATTTAACTTTTTTAAATTTTTTTTTTCTGTCAAGATAAATTTTATTTCTCAGGTGTCATGGTCCATACCATGACAAGAAATTTCTGTCATCCCGATCCCAGTAAAATAGAAAAAAGAGATTTCACTGGACAGGTATATCGGGATTTCGTGACAGCCCTGTAGAGTCTATTATAACCTTCTCTGGAGAGAAGGACTCCATATTTAGTTTACAAAGAAAGTACTATGGCTGGTTCAATCCGTCAGCTGACGGATTGAACCAGCCATGTT
This sequence comes from Candidatus Cloacimonadota bacterium, assembly GCA_030611765.1. Taxonomy (GTDB): domain Bacteria; phylum Cloacimonadota; class Cloacimonadia; order JGIOTU-2; family JGIOTU-2; genus Celaenobacter. The sequence continues at coordinate 2,073 of JAUWPE010000114.1, forward strand.
TCCGTTCTCCAGAACTGGAATAAAGTATTTTATACTCATTCCCAACGCCTTCGTTGGGAATGCATTAAGATTTTTAGGATGATAATCTGTCATAAAATAATTACATATTATGGATGTATGTCATATATTTATGACAATACTATCCATAGAAAATAGAAACTTAATATTAAATCCTCTGTTTCTAAGATGCTCTATTCGGAGTGCGGAAACGAATCCTGATTTATCGGGATGAACTTTTCGTCCCGATTTGTCGGGACTGAAAGTTCGTCTCCCCGACCAGTCGGGGATCCTTGTTTCAGCACTCCGCTTCTACTCGGTATTAGGTATTGGATACAAATGTACACAGCTTTATGCACCAAGTGATAACTAAAGTTTTTAAAATTATTCAAGCTGACGGAAATTCAATAATTTTTGCCCTTTACCTCGACTCGTCGTTCCCCCGATACGGTTTACCCCCTTGGATTTTTTTATCCAACTGGGGTCATTCTTCCCTACGGGGTAAACTTACGAGTCGAAAATACCTTTACGGACAGACACTAATTACTGTTAAGTTTTTTTACAAAATGAATATTAAATGAATCAAACAAACCTAAAAATAAAAAAACAAGCATACCATTATGAGTTATATGTAATGGGAATGAAAAAATGTTAACAACCATTATAAATAAAATAGGAATAAAAAATAAAGTAGATTTAACAGGGTATTCTTTTTTAAATTTAAAATTTCTTGAAATAATCAAATATAATATAGATAGAAAAAGTAAAAAAGCAAAAATCCCATTTTCTGAAAAAATTTGCAAGTATTCATTATGAGAATGACCTGCCACAGTAACATAGTTAATGTTAATATCCATACCATTTATACTGGCTTTAAAGTCAGTTGGATGTGCTTCATATTCTCTAAGTCCAAACCTGGAACGAATTCTTATTTCTTCTTGCCAAAAACTTCCTGTCCCATGGCCAAGTATAGGCCTTTCTTTTATTAATTCAAGTGTTTCTCTCCAATATTGTAGTCTCCCAGAAATAGCTTGACCAGGAACTTCTACAGTATCTTGAATTCTTTTGTCAATAGGAACAGTTAATGAAAAGAAGGTAATTTCTATTAATAATCCAAGAATAAACAATGTGAAAATTTTTTTATTCTTATTAAGAATAATTTTTTTAAGGTATATAATCAAATACAAAAAAACAATAATAATTCCTAACCAACTTGCTCTTGTTTGTGTTAATAAAATCACATAAAACATTAGAAAATTTCCAATTAACAGAATAACTTTTTTCTTTTTATTTTTCTCTACAAACATTAGAAAGGTTGAGACAAGAAATATCATAGTTATAAAATGCGACAATAAATTAACATATCCAATTGTTCCCATAACTTTCCGTCGTCCCAAATACATATGAACTGGAATAAATTTATAGTAGATTTCATAATATTGTAAAATGCCAATTATTGCTTGGACAATACCAACAATAATTAATCCATAGATAAATTTTGTTCTGTGTTTCTTTAATGTTGTTCCATACAGATATGCAATATAAAAAAATGTAAAACCCATAACAACTCGCAGACCATCATGTATAAAGTTTGTATAAGTCATTCCAATTAATAAAAGAAAAAGAAATAACAGCAGTAGTTTATGTATGGTTGTAAAGGCATACTTTTTTAATTTGCTAAATTTAAATATTAAGTAACCTAATATTGTGATACTTATTACAGCCAGGTACAACTCTTTAGGTTGATAATAAACCGCTTTGTTATATGCTATCAAAGCATTATAACCAAAGGGCAGGAATACAAAAGGTAATAAAAGGTAAAGAATCCACATAAAATTTCTACTTTTTCATATGTAAATAGCTTTTATATTTGTATGGAGTAGTTCCGATATATCGGAACTGAATTCTGCAAGAGACTTGCCGACTCCAAACCATCTTAAATTTTCATCATCCTTTGTCCGCCAACTGGCGGATGACAGCTCATAAAATTCAACGACCTTAGAAGGTCGTTCTACAACATTGCTACAACATTGATTTTATTTAACTCTCATTATTTTTTCTATACTTGTTAATATCAATATGATATTTTTTAAATTTATCGTAAATATTTTGTCTTTTTATCTGCGAAATATTTGCAGCTTTAGTAACATCACCGTTACAGTTTTTTATTAATCCTTCGATGTACGATTTCTCAAACTCTTTTTTTGCTTCAGCAAATGGCAGGTGCATAAAATTTTGTGCAGACATATTTTTTGAAGAAATTCTATTTTGATAGATATGGTCAGGTAGATCCTCTGGAATAATTTTATTATGAGCAGCCATTGCAACCGCATGCTCGATTGCATTTTTCAGTTCTCGAACATTTCCTTCCCATTCTTGAGAGATAAGGACAGACATAACAGTATCTGATATTTCAAGGTTTGGCTTATCATATTTCTCTCTAAATTCGTGAACAAATACGTTGGTGAGGAGTGGAATATCCTCCCTCCTTTCACGAAGAGGTGGGATATGAAGGTGAATGACATTAAGGCGGTAGTAAAGATCCTGACGAAAATTGCCATATTTTACTTCCTTTTCAATGTCCTTATTTGTTGAGGTGATAATGCGCACATTAACTTCAATATCAATATCACCACCGACCGGTCTGACCACACTTTTCTCAAGAACGCGCAGAAGTTTTACCTGAAAGGTTTTGTTGGTTTCTGTTATTTCATCAAGGAAAAGCGTACCCCCGTCTGCTTCCTGAAAGTAGCCGACTTTATCCCTTATCGCGTCGGTGAAGGAGCCCTTTTTATGACCAAAAAGCATACTTTCAAGAAGATTCTCAGGAAGACTACCGCAGTTGACCGCAACAAATTTTTGCGTTTTTCTTTTACTATTAAGATATATAAGATCGGCAAATATATCTTTACCAACGCCTGTTTCGCCGGTTATAAGAACAGTAGTGTCGAGCGGGGCAATTCTTTTTACTTTTTCCATAACCTTTTGAATGATAAGACTGTTTCCGGTGATCTGTGTTCTATCAAATTCGTGTGCAAGGATGCTTCTCAGTCGCTTAATTTCTTCATGCTGCCATTTTGTTTTGAGTATTTTTTTTATGATTATCTTCAGCAGATTGAGGTCTTCTACCGGTTTTTCTACAAATTCTTCAGCCCCGATTTTCATGGCTTCGACAGCCATTCCTATTGTAGCTTTTCCACTTATCATAACCACTGCAACATGGGGACAGCGCTTCTTTATATGTGTGAGAAGCTCGATACCGTCTGTGCCCGGCATCACCATATCAGTCATTGCAATATGATAGGTATTACTCTCTAACTTTTCAAGCGCTTCTTCGGCAGAACGGGCTGTATCAATATCGTATTCATCCTCAAGATGACGGCGGAAAATATCCAATGTGTCCTGTTCATCATCTACAATGAGAATTTTAGCATTTTGTTTGAAGAATTCTGTCTGGGTTATATCATTTTTCATGGTTTTATTTCACCTTTATTCATAGGGAAGAAATACTGTAAATGTGCTTCCTTTACCCGGTTCTGAGCGCACTGTAATATAACCGCCATAGCGATCTACAACATTTTTACAGATCGCAAGACCAAGACCAAAACCGCCTTGTTCTTTTTCCTTTTTCGATGTAAAATAGGGTTCAAATATCGTGGAATGATATCTCTCTTCAATTCCTTCTCCACTATCGCGCACTTCTATTGCGATAAAGCAAGAAGTTTGATATGTGCGCACCCAAATATTACGTTCTTTACTATCTTGCACTGCCTCGATGGCATTATTTACAAGGTTAGTAAAACTTTGGCTTATGTCGCTATAAACTGCTTTCACAGTTGGGAGTTCTTTAAAAAGACTTTTTTCTAACAAAACATAATGCTTGAAGAAAAGATTGTGTTTTAAAAGTTCGAGTTCCTGCTCAATAAGCTGGTTAATGTCAATGGGTCGCATCATAGATATATTATCTTGTTGCACTTTTCGTAACAAGGTTTTTATGGATTGTGAAATATTTTTAGCTGCCTCAATAATCTTATCTACATCGTCATTATTAGGATATTCTTTTTTCACAAGCTGTGCATATCCGAGGATAGAATTAAGCGGAGAGTTCATATTGTGCACCACACCTTCGACCCTTCTTCCGATCTCGGAGAATTTGTTACTCTTTATGACTTCCATTTCAAGGGCTTCACGGGCTTTTTCAAGAGTTTCACGGGTTTTTTTTTCATTAATTTTTTGTGTTATGTCGGTTATAGTTGCAACCATGCGCAAGCCGACCGTGTCATCAACAGCTTTGATATTCAGGATAACAAATTTTACAAACTTCTTTTTGCCGGGAAGACTAATTTCGAGCTGAGGAATTGTCACGCTGTCTTCATGGGCTTTGGATAATAGATCTTCATCAAGATGAATGAATTCG
>JAUWPE010000138.1 GCA_030611765.1 Candidatus Cloacimonadota bacterium
CCTTGAAGCAGCTTGTGTAGATCTTCATAGATTCTGCGTGACATCTCTGCGGCAGCTTTTTTTGTGAAGGTTATGACAAGTATATTCTTGTATCCCAGCCATTCAGATTTGGGTTTTTGCAGGTTATATTTTGTAAATTCATCCAGTATCTTGCAATATCGTTTTGAAAGTGCATAGGTTTTCCCTGCACCTGCGCAGGCAGATACTAATTTATTGGAGGATAGGTCCAGTGCGCGTTGTAGAGGAGATTTTTCTTTCATTATAATTGCTCGCTTGCATTGATAGTATGAAGCCAAGAAGATAGAAAATTCCTGGCAATGTTTTCGTGAAAAATTTGACAATTATTTTATAATACTTCTTTAATAGTATTTAATAATGAAGTAATTGTAAAAAGTTAATGTCTTAGATAGGAATTTGTTTTATAGTGTGTTAACTTCAAAAAAAGGGTAGTTATATACTGATTGTTTCAGTCTAATATATGTTAAACAACAACAAACAAAGAAGGAGATAGCAGCACATGATTAAGTCAATTCTGGTAAACAGCGTCTTGATTTTGGCCCTGTTTCTTGCAGGGTGTAGCAGTGGCAAAGCGCCGCGAAGCACAGCTCAGGCATTCTTGGAGAATCTTGTCGAAGGGAAACTTACTGAGGCAAAGAAATATGCCACGGAGCAAACTAGCCAATTGCTCGACATGGTCTCTTCAATGGGTGGCTTAGAAGAGATTGACCCGAACAGTAAGTTTATCTTTGTCGACGAAACTGTGGATGGCAACAAAGCTGTTGTCAAATATCGCCAAAAGGCTGGCGGAGAAGTTGAGACAATTGATTTGGTAAAGATTGATGGCATTTGGAAGGTGCACATTCAGAAGGATTAGTAGGATACTTGGCGTCGCGACAGTAGCAGCGCTACTATATTTAGTTCTCACATATAAACCGCAGTTTTCAAGCACCAACACAGGCACGGCTCGGTATCAATCTGTGCTTCCATACCTTGAGGTGGGTGATCTCGTGTTCCGATATGGAAACGGACAGTGGTCAAAGTATTTCAGAGACATGTCCGAGCGAGAGAAACGCTTTTCCCATGTCGGAATTGTCGTAGGCGATCAATCAGAACTTGCGGTGGTTCACTCATCTGCGGATGACTGGACCGGAATCGGATCTGTCCGCCGAGAGTCAATTACTAGTTTTATAGACGGTTACGATGACTTTGTGGTGTATCGTGTCAAATGCACCGATGCCGAGCGAAGGGAAATTGCAGACACAGCGCTGGCCTACGTTGGAAAACCATTTGATGCAAGATTTGATCTGTCCACAAGCAACAGAGTTTACTGCACTGAATTGGTGCGAATTGCCGTTAACGGCGTTCTGAAAGAAGAAGCCGTCACGACAACAAAGATCAAAGGGAAAGTTTTTGTCGCGACCGACGACTGTTATTTGGGATTACGGTTTGTCAAAGTATACGATAGAATTCAGGATGCCGAACAAGACAATGCACCTGATCGGGTACGTGTGGGCGCTTCGCGTCCGCCCGCCCCCGACAGGTGATCGCCAGCGTTAGACTGCCAATTTATGTTTTTCTTTGCAAAAATGGAGAAAATAGATGGTGAAATTTAAACGAATGACTAAAAAAGAATTTCAATCATACATAAATATTGTAATAGATGAACTTCCAAAATAATTTATTCGTGCAGGTGTAAGGGATCAAAAGAAAGCAATAAGACAAACGAAAGAACAAATAGAAAGAATTCTACCAAACGGATTAGAGAAACCAAATAATTTTCTTTATTCTATTTTAGATAAGGTCACTTCAAATAAAGTAGGCATTTTATGGTATGAAATACGTGAAAAAGAAGGAATTAAACACGCTTTTATATGTGATATTTCCATAAATAAGAATCATAGAAGAAAAGGATATGGGACTCAAGCCTTTCAAGTACTGGAAAAAGAAGTGAAAAATAAAGGATTATCTACCATCAAACTGCATGTGTTTGGTCATAATAAACTGGCAATAAAATTGTATAAAAAATTAGGTTACAAGGCAACAAATGTTCTTATGTCAAAAGATTTATCTGTCAACAGTCGGGCAGTCTAACCCTCGCTACACTTGACCAAAAACGCTGTGCTCCGTAGCGGCAGGTGAATTTATTCGTTAGTCATTCATAGCAAGCATTCATTTTACTTCAGCATTCACATAAGTAAGAATTGTAAATTATACAAGATCAAACGCTCAATGCATTAACGAACCTTGAATGTCCCTAATAATTTTTTATTTCCGCCTTTTTTACAAATTGGGAATTTAATTCCCAAAATGTAAAGATGGATTTTGAAAAAGTCTAATTATCTCTCAATCGGAGTTTTCTGTTCCTTCATTTATATTGTGAATTCAAAGGAATCGGGAAGCAGTTCAGAGATGTTTTTAATAACATACTCGTCTTCACTTCTAGCAATAATGATCTTAATATCGCGCGTAAACTCAGAAATAACCTGCCTGCAGATTCCGCAAGGAAAGGGAAAGTTGACACCTTCCGCATAAATTACAAGAGCTTCAAACTTGTTATCTCCATTTTTGATCGCATCAAATAATGCAACCCTTTCTGCACACATTCCAGCAGGGAATGCTGCATTCTCGATATTGGCTCCGGTGTAAATCTTTCCGTCCATAGTGAGCAGAGCAGCTCCTACTCTATATTTAGAATAGGGTGAATACGAGCGAGCAGAAGCTTCCTTCGCTGCTTTTATCAGTTCTTTAATTTCCATAATAACTCATTTCAAATTTATTTCAAGAGTTAAAAAAACGAGAGCACCTTTTCCATGCAAGTTTTTTATCTTATGTGAATGTTTATGATTTCTGAGAATGATATAATATCTTACTTCGAACTAATAGTGATATTTCTTCCCATTCAGAATTGTGAATGCTCGGTAAAGCTGCTCGAGTAAAATGATCCTCACCATTTGATGAGTGAATGTGAGTTGCGAAAGTGAGAAAAGTTCATCTGCTCTTTGTTTTACCTCTTCAGAAAATCCATAAGGACCACCGATCAAAAAATAAAGGGGCTTATTGTGAGTAACAAGTATCTTATTGAGATGCGTTGCAAAACTTTTTGATGTAAACTCTTTCCCGCTTTCATCAAGTGCAATTACATAGCACTGGTTCGGGAGTTTGTCCAGCACAGCTTTTCCTTCTAATTCCTTAATCTTATCAACAGATTGGTTCTTTGTGTGTTTGGGTGTCGTAACAGTTTCAATCTTAAGAGAACAAAAACCGGAGAGCCGTTTTAGAAATTCATTCTCAGCAAGAGAGATATACTCATCCTTATTTTTGCCGATTGCAAGGATCGTGATATTCATCGCTTATACAGTTCGAATATCTTTATCATGTTTTTGAATATAGGTTACTTTTTGATGAAATTCCTTAATATTCGTAGCTCCGGCATAAGAGAATGCAGAGCGAAGTCCATCCTCAATATTGCGGATAACGTACTTTGCAGGCCCTTTATAATCAATAGTTGTGCTGATTCCTTCGACGTTTCTCTTTTCATCATTTCTGAGCTGCTTGGATTCAAGACTCGCAGAGCCACGATACCTTTTATAGAGATGATAATTCGGAAAATTGCCTTCTTTATGGATCGTGCCCGGCGTCTCTTTACAACCTGCAAACAACGCACCAATCATCACTGAATCCGCACCAACAGCTAATGACTTGGCAACATCTCCGGAATTCTGTATTCCACCATCTGCAATAACTGGCACATCGTATTCTTTTGCTACACTGCATGCATCTTCAATAGCAGTTACCTGAGGCACGCCGAATCCTGTATTGATACGCGTGGTACACATCGAGCCGGGTCCGATACCGACCTTGATCGCATCTGCACCGTTTTCGCACAGAAATTTCGCAGCATCAGCAGTTGCGATATTCCCTGCAATTACATCTACATTGAATTTTTTGCACATATTGATCGTGTCTGCCATTAGCTTATGATGACCATGAGCAATATCAATGCAGATGATCTGCGCTCCTGCATCGATCAGAGCTTTCAGGCGATCCTTGTTTTCTCCTGATACACCGATAGATGCTGCCCTGATTGGATTTTCTGCAAGACGAAGCCGCTCGATAATGCTTGCTTCTTCATCAATAGAGCAGAATCTGTGAACGATGCCAAGCGCTCTAAATCCACTGAGCACATTTGCCATATCATATTCCGTGATCGTATCCATATTTGCAGAGAGGATGGGCAGTTGGATTTTGAAATTTTTAGTAACCCTTGTGGAAAGATCTACATCCTGTCTGGAAAACACTTCCGAATAGTTTGGAATTAATAAAATGTCATCGTAAGTTATTCCAATTCGTGCCATTGTAACTCCTTTTATGTACAGATAATTCCCAATGCAACCGAGTGCAGTTTTGTCCACGCATCATCAGCACGCGAGGTTATAAGGATTGGAACCTTCGCGCCCATGATCACATGAGCAACACGCAGATGGGCGTAATACGTCATTGCTTTTCCAAAAATATTTCCTGCTTCGATATAGGGCATGATGAGAATATCCGCATTGCCTGCCACAGGAGAATCTATCTTTTTTATTTTGGCAGCATGTTCGGAAACCGCGACATCCAGTGCAAGAGGACCTTCAACCACGCAGCCCGTGATCTGACCTTTCTTGTACATCTTTGTCAATTCGGCAGCTTCCAATGTTGGAGGCATCTTCGGGTTCGTCACTTCAAGAGCACAGAGCAAAGCAACATTAGGGCATGGATTTTCCAGCTTATGCGCAACAGCCACAGCATTGTTGATGAGTGAAACTTTTTCTTTCACTCCCGGATAGAGCACAATGCCACCGTCTGTCATGAGTGTAAGGCGTTCTTTCGTTTCAATCACCAGCACATCACTGAGAATATTTCCGGTTTGAAGCCCTTTCTCTTTATTAAGCACACCCTTAATGAGCTGCCCTGTCGTTGTTGCTCCTTTCAAAATGAGGTCTGCTTTATTGCTCAGCACTGCATCTACAGCAATTTCCACACACTTTTCAGGATCGGATTCATCAATGATCTCGAAAGCATCGACAAAACTTTCTTAAGACGTTGAAATATATTCTATGATTTGTTTTTTTTATCCAATGAGAAGAAAATTTCCAATCTGCTTCTCCGTTGCCAGTGTGGCACAATAAACTGCGGACCTCATTTTG
>JAUWPE010000024.1 GCA_030611765.1 Candidatus Cloacimonadota bacterium
TGCCTGGGAACTTGACCTGTCCGGTTCATATGATACAAGTGATGAATCCAAACATACAAAACTTTCCGGTCTGCAGCACAAGTATGGGCAGACTGCGCTCGTACTCTCTACGAACAGGTGCGCATCCTATTGCAGATTCTGCTTCCGTAAACGTTTGGTTGGATTGAAATCCAAAGAGATCATCAGTAATTTTAGTCATGCAGCTGACTATATCAATTCTCATACGGAAATAAACAATGTACTCATCAGCGGTGGCGATCCCTTGATGCTTCCAACCGATGTCATCGAACAATTCCTCGAACTTCTCGCTCCGATCTCACACCTCGATTTTATTCGGTTCGGAACAAAAGTTCCCGTATATTATCCAAAAAGGATGCTTCAGGATGACACATTGTTTTCCCTTCTCAATGATTATACTCACAACAAGATAAGAATATATATTGTGACACAGATCGATCATCCGCGAGAGATCACTGATGAGTTGAAAAAAATTGTGAAAATGCTTCTTGAAGCCGGCATTGTTATAAACAATCAGACTGTATTAATGCGCGGAATTAATGACGATCAGGATGTGCTTGCCCAGCTAATGAAAACTCTTGTCTCCATTGGAATAAATCCCTATTATCTTTTTCAATGCAGACCGGTGAAGCGTGTAAAAAAGCACTTTCAGATACCCCTTTCCGTTGGTTATCCGATCGTTGAAAAAGCAAAAGCCCAGCTCGATGGTCACAGTAAACGGTTCAGATTTGTGATGTCCCATAAAAAAGGAAATATCGAGATTCTCGGTATAAAAGATAATGAGATGTATTTTAAATTCCATCAGGCAGAGGATGAACGAAATGCTGGACTATTTTTCTCAAGAAAATTGAATCCTACTGCCACATGGCTTGATGACTTGAATGATTCAAAAAAAATATATTAATATGTAGGAGAAACTATGTTAGATAAAAACGAGATGATGTTGGAAGTTTTTGATGATAAGATCGAGGCAGAATTGCTGGAAGGTTTGCTAAAAAGTTCAGGGATTGAATGCTATATTGCTTCTGATGACTGCGACGGTATGATGCCACAGCTTCAGTTGACAGAAGGTGTGGGTGTGGTTATCAACAAAGCTGACAAGGAAGAAGCAATGAAAATTCTTGAGGATGTGAAGAAGAGGAATAAGCAATCTGAGTAATTTTTGTCTTTGCGAAAGTTTTCCGACAGTGTGCGAAGAAGACTTGTCGAAGAGTCTATTTACTATGCTTATTTTGTCCGACTGGATAAACCCGTCTCTACCCCGATGTTTTAGTTTAATTGTAAATATTAGCATTATAAATTGAGAATATTTCAAATAAATAGATTCTTCTCTTCTCCCCGATTGCATCGTTGATCCGCTCAGAATGACAAAGTCTTTTTGTATTTTGTTATTTCCTTCCAAAACTTTGGGAATCGAGAATCTGCTGTTGGCTGATTTCTTCTGGATTCCCAATCAAGTTGAGAATGACAAACTTTTTTATGGTTAAAATTGAAGACCAAATCGGTTTAAGTGCCCTATGCTTTTGCATCCGCCAGCTGGAGGATGCACTCCAGAAAAGACTACTCCGAATTAAAAATATTTGTCACTCTGAGCATACCTGAAGCACGGAGTGCAAAGGTATAGTCGAAGAGTCTATTTACTATGCTTATTTTTCCCGACTGGATAAACCCGTCTCTACCCCGATGTTTTAGTTTGATTAGAAATATTACAATTCTGGTTATTAAATATTTTTTCCCTTCGTGCCATGTGTGAAATCTGTGTGAAGAGAAAATTTCCATTTTCATCAAGGAAAACGAATAAAATTTGACACATGGTCTCGGTATATGAATTTTTCACAAATTCATAGATCATTATATTATTCATATATAAGGAGTTTTCATGCCATTTATTTCCAACACTGATGAACAGCGAAAGCAGATGCTCGAGGAGATCGGTGTCGCATCTTTTGAAGAATTGCTAAAAGGTATTCCGGAAGACCTGATCATCACTAAACCACTGAATCTCGATAAACCGCTTTCAGAATTTGAAGTAACCAAAAAAGTTAATGAGTTGGCTGCAAAAAACACTAATACTTCAGAAATGGTATCTTTCTTAGGAGCTGGCATTTATGACCATTTCATTCCTGCTGCAGTGAACTATGTGATCGGGCGCCCGGAATTTTATTCCGCCTATACACCCTATCAGGCAGAGGTGAGCCAGGGAACGCTGCAATTCATCTATGAATATCAGACTTTGATCTGCGAACTTACAGGCATGTACGCGTCCAATGCATCAATGTATGATGGAGCAACTGCATGTGCTGAAGCGCTTTTGCTGGCACTGCGTCATAATAAAAACAAGAAAGTGCTCATTTCGAGCTTAGTTCATCCACATTACAAACAGGTCATTGAAACATACATCAATCCTTTAGAGCCGGAAATAGTTTACATTCCGCACAATAATGGAAGAATTGACATAGAAAAATTCAAACAAGAGATGACTGCTGATGTTTCTGCAGTACTCATTCCATCACCGAATTTTTTGGGTGTTATTGAAAATATAGAAGCTATTGAGCCAATTATTCACGAAAATAAAAAGGCACTATTTATCGTTTCTACAGATCCTCTTTCTTTGATGCTGTTCAACCCGCCCGGAAAATATAATGTTGATGTTGTCGTGGGTGAAGGTCAGGTTCTGGGAAGCAGTCAGAATCTTGGCGGACCGCTTTTCGGTTTCTTTGCAGTAACTCAAAAACTGATCAGGAAAATGCCGGGTAGAATCGTAGGAGCCACAGTTGATACAAACGGACAAAAAGGATATGTACTCACATTACAGGCACGTGAACAGCATATTCGAAGAGACAAAGCTACCTCGAATATCTGCACGAACGAATCACTCTGTACGCTTGCAGCAACTGTATATATGGTACTTATGGGCAAACAGGGATTGCGTGAAGTTGCAGAACAATCTACGATCAAGGCGCATTATCTTTATGATAAAATCTGCAAAATTGATGGATTTGAAGCAGCAAATTCAGGTCCATTCTTCAAAGAATTTGCAGTTAAGCCCCCAATCGCACCGGCTGAAATAATCTCCAAAATGAAGGACAAAGGATATTTTGCCGGAGTTGATATTTCAAAATACGGCTATGAAAACCAACTGCTAATTGCAGTGACCGAGAAGCGAACCAGGCAAGAGCTTGATGCTTTTGTTGATGAACTTGAAAAACTTGTGAAGTGAGGTGCAGCATGGCAACAAAAACAATATTTGAAAAAAGTATATCCGGACGAAAAGGATACACACTTCCGCAATGTGAGATCGACAACAATATTTCTGAAATCTTCCCAAATGGTCTTCTTCGTAAAGATCCACCCCGACTTCCTGAAGTAAGTGAATTGGACGCAGTTCGGCACTATATTGAAATCTCCGATAAGAATCATTTTATTGAGAAAGGATTCTATCCGCTTGGCTCATGCACAATGAAGTACAATCCGAAGATCAATGATATTGTTAATGTCCTTACCGGTTTTACAGATATTCATCCTATGCAGCCGGAAGATACGATACAGGGAGCTTTGCAGGTTATGTATGAATTGCAGAATGAACTTGCAGAAATATCTGGAATGGCGGCGGTTTCACTACAACCGGTAGCAGGTGCCCATGGCGAGTTCACCGGTGTAAATATCATCTATAATTATCATAAAAATAAAGGGCAACACCGTACCAAGATCATCATGCCGGATTCTTCTCACGGAACAAATCCAGCTACCTCAGCAGTCCATGGCTTTGAAGTGGTGGAGCTCAAATCCAATAAGGAAGGCAAGGTCGATATTCAAGCACTTAAAGAAGTACTTGATAATGATGTCGCCGGATTCATGCTCACCAACCCGAATACGCTTGGAGTATTCGAGACTGATGTGAAAGAGATCGCAGATCTGATCCATTCAGTTGATGGACTCATGTATATGGACGGTGCAAATCTCAATGCAATGCTTGGTTACATCAGACCTGGTGATATGGGCTTTGATATTGTACATTTCAATATGCATAAAACCTTCTCAACACCCCACGGCGGTGGTGGGCCAGGAGGTGGCGGAATCGGTGTCAGCGAGAAGTTGGTTGAATATTTACCAGTTCCAATTGTGAAGAAAAAAGACGACATATATTATCTTGATTATGATGCCAGATATTCAATCGGAAAAGTCCATTCCTACTTCGGAAATTTTCTCGTAATGGTTCGTGCATACATATATCTCAAGATGCTGGGCGACAAAGGATTGAAGAGCGTTGCAGAAAATGCTGTGATAAATTCCAATTATCTGATGGTAAAATTGCTCTCCGAATATCCTGTTCCCTACAAGAAAAATATCATGCATGAATTTGTCGCCTGTGGAGAAAAATTTAAGGAATATGGCGTAAAAACACTTGATATTGCCAAACGGCTGCTCGACTATGGATTCCATGCTCCTACAATTTATTTCCCTCTCATTGTTCATGAAGCATTGATGATCGAACCGACTGAAACAGAGAGCAAAGAAACTCTTGATAATTTCGCAGAAGTAATGTTGAAAATAGCACAGGAAGCAAAGGAAAATCCAGAATTGCTTAAGGAAGCTCCTCAAAACACTCCAGTCACAAGACTTGACGAAACAAATGCGATCAGGAATCTTGATATTAGTAGAAATTTGAGAAGAAAAAAATAATAAAAAATGGAGGAAAAATGAAAAAAATTATTCTTATGCTTGTGTTTTTGTATTTAAGTATGCCTTTATTTGCAGGTGTGCCAGACAACGATCAGCAAAAACTAATTGGGGAATTTTGGTTTTTCTTTAATCAAAAAAACTATGGTAAGGCAATCTCTTCCATAGAAAAATATTTAGATGAACAACCATCAACTTTATATGAATATCAGCTTGGTAAAGCATATTTGTTTTCAGGGAAGAAACTGGATAAAGCAAAGCAAATATTTCTCAATTTCATTCAAAACTATGAGCAATTGGATGATAAACAAGGTCTTACTCTATATGGAGCATATTGGCGATTAGGGATGGTTTACGAAGCAATGGGTAATTTAGACAAAGCAAAAGAGTGCTATCAGAAAGGCCTGGATATCGAAAATAATTACTATTGTAAAAATGCCTTAAAAAATTTGGGTAATAATACTGATTTCAATAAGCAATTAACTGAGGATGAAAAACTCTGTTATTTTTTCAAAATCTGGCATTATGCTAACGACTTCTTTGCCTTTTTTGACCAGGTTGATCTGGATTGGGAAAAAGTGAAGATGGAATATTTATCCCGAGTGCAAGCAACTAAAAATAATGAAGAATTCTATTGGCTTATGACCGAAATGCTCGCTTTATTAAAGGATGGCCATACAAATGTTAATGTTCAAGGTTTGTGGAAGCTTTCTTTTATCACTACAAAAATCATTGGCGATGATGTCTATTTCATAAAAGACGAATCCTATAGAAAAAATGCTATGTATCCTGGTGATAAAATCTTAAAAGTTAATAATATTCCTGTTGCAGATGCCATTGGAAATACCAAAAAATATATTTCTGCTTCTACTGACCAGGGAATGAAACTTGTTTTAGAACAATTACTTGTAAATTTTAACGATTGCGGTTCTGTAATAATTGGATATGAACATAACGGCAAAATTCTAACAGAAACTATTTATCCCTCACCTCAAAAGTCCAAACAAAATTTGCCTTATGTAGAACATAAAATATTAAAGGATAATATTGGTTATATTGCAGTAAATTCTATGTACCCAACTGAAGAAATTACACCTCTTATTGATTCTGCTTTAGATTCGCTGTTCAGTACAAAAGCGTTAATTATTGATATTAGAAATAATGGTGGCGGAAATTCGGGCACAGGCTTTCATATTATAACAAGAATTTCTAATAAACCTTTACCGGTATTTAAAAGCAAAGTAAGAATTTACAGTGTAGATATGTTTGATAAATGGTTTTCGGGTGAGAATAAATTTGATATTTTTTATTCGGTTTATCAAGATATATTTTCAGATACGACAGAGACGAATAAAGAGGAATTGCAGGAGAAATTTAAAAATAGTGAATATTATAACTTACAACCTCAACCTCCAATATATGATAAACCGATAGTGGTTTTAATTGGTCCCAAAACTTTTAGTGCGGCTGAGGATTTTTTAGCTCCTTTACACGGCACAGGTAGAGTTACTTTAATCGGAAAACCAACAGGTGGTAGCACAGGACAGCCTTTAGTTTTACAATTAAATAATGAATTTTCTGTAAGAATTTGTTCTCGAAGATGCTGGTGTGCTGATGGTTATGAATTTGTTGGAAAAGGTTTTATTCCCGATATCGAAATTGAAGAAACTATCGAGAATATTTTATCGGAGAAAGATGTAACTTTGGAGAAAGCGATTTTGTATTTAAACGAATAGAAATAATGTTGCAATGTAAAAAATTTCTTAATGTGTTTGTAATTAAAAAATAATGCTAATAAAGTTGATGAAAATTCTGCTAACACGCCAATCCACGCCAAAAGAGTCATGGCTTTGGCTAAACATAAATATAATTTCGAATCATAAATTATGAAATACAGAGTTATTGAATCATTATGTGATGTTTGTGCATGCTGCGCTTCGGTGTGCCCTCAAGATGCGATAATCATGAGCGAGGAGAAGGCGACAATTCTTTCTGAAAAATGTATTGGATGTGCTAACTGTTTTATTGTATGTCCCATCTCAGCAATCGAAGAGGTTTCTGATGAAGATTAGACCATTTTATGATATTGTCGTAGTTGGAAGCGGACCTGCCGGAAGCATGACTGCGCTCTTTGCTGCGAAAAATGGTGCCTCAGTATTGATACTTGAGCGCGATAGAGAAGTTGGCATTCCGGTACGTTGCGCAGAGGGTATTTCCGGAAGAGGACTGAAAAAATTCTTTCAACTTGATGAAAGATGGATATCACAACAAATAGATGGATCCAAGCTCTATGCACCTAACGGACAGTCATGCATTATGAAATCAGAAGCAGTTGGCGACGGATATGTGCTTGAGCGAAAACTTTTTGATGCCTTCATCTGTGAAGAAGCTGCAAAGAATGGAGCAGATATTATCACAAAAGCCGATGCCCACGACCTACTTTGGGAAAATGAAAAAATATCAGGTGTTAAGTTTAGCTATCTCGGCGAAGAAAAACAGGTGAAATCACATATTGTTGTTGGTGCAGACGGTCCCGAATCCCGCATTGGAAAACTAGCCGGCATTGATACGACTTTAAAAATAGAGGACTTGGAATCCGGAGCCCAATACCTCCTCACCGATGTTGACGTAGATAGAAAATTCACACATTTTTATTTCGGAAATGACATTGCACCGAGCGGTTACGTGTGGATCTTCCCTAAAGGAAGAAATATGGCTAATGTCGGGATCGGCATTAGGGCAGATAGAGGAAATGGTAAAAATGCCCGGAACTATCTGGATGATTTTGTGACGAAAAATTTTCCCAAAAGCAGAGCTCTTGCATTTTTTGCAGGCGCAGTGCCGACTGCAAGAACTCTTAATGATATCACCAATGACAACCTTATGCTTGTAGGTGATGCTGCCCGACAGGTCAATCCAGTCACAGGCGGTGGACTTAGCAACATACTTGTCGCCGGCAGTATTGCAGGAACAGTCGCTGCTGAAGCAGTTAAGAAAGGTGATTTTTCGAATAAATTCCTAAAAAAATACCACAGGCAGTGGATGAAAGAACAGGGAAATCATCAAAAAGTACACTACAAACTCAAAAAAATATTCTTTGACTTCTCTGATGATGAACTGAATGAGATCGTGAGACTTCTGCATGATATTCCCGAGGAAAAACTTACCCTTTTCCAGCTTTTTAAAACCGCAGTGAGAAATAAACCTTCACTTATCAAAGAACTCGTAAAGATCTATTTCTGAACATAAATTTGACATAATAATCGGATAGTAAAATACTATCTTTTCATCAGGGGTGCTCTTATGAGCTGAGAACATACCCTTTGAACCTGATCCAGATAATGCTGGCGTAGGAATAAGTTCACCGGGCATCGTTGATGATCCGGTTTTTTTATTTTGAAAGGATTGTATGAAAGCATTACAGAAGAACATCGGTCTTTATTTCATCATAGATGGAATGTACACGCAGGATTTTGAAAAATATACTCGAATGGCAATACGCAATAATGTTTCGATTATTCAATACAGAGATAAAAATGCTGATATCCGGAATATGATTAAAAATGCTCAAAAAATGCAGAAACTTACAGCAGATACTTCAACATGCTTTATTGTAAATGATATTCCAGAAGCTGCGATTGCTGCTAATGCTGACGGTATTCATGTAGGACAAAGTGATGAAAGCTATATGAACGTCAGGACCCAAATGCCTGAAAAAATAATTGGTGTAAGCACAATGACACTTTTAGAATCACTTGAAGCTGAAGAACTGGGAGCTGATTATCTGGGTGTCGGACCAATATTTGCAACTCAAACCAAGACTGACACTCCCCCACCCATTGGACTTAGCAAGCTCAAGGAAATAGTCGATAAAACCACAATACCAATTGTCGCCATCGGTGGTATCAATACTCAAAATTTAGGAGAAGTTTTGGATACCGGAGTGCATGGCGTGGCAATTATTTCAGCGATCCTGACCGCACCTGATCCCGAAAATGAAATTCAGAAAATTCAAGAAATCATCAAGAAATATAACAAGAAATGAGGATATCATGCAAGAACTCCATTTACCATTATACACCTATTTACAAAAGATCAGAAATACAAAACCGCTGATCCATCACATTACCAACTGGGTTTCGATCGCAGATTGTGCAAATATTGTTCGGCTTACCGGCGGACTGCCGATTATGGCACATGCAAAAGAAGAAGTCGCTGATATGGTCAAATTGTCAGATGCGCTGGTTCTGAATATAGGCACACTTACATCGGAGCTTGTTGAATCTATGAAAATCGCAGCAAAAGCAGCAAATGAAAAAGGCATCCCTGTTATATTGGATGCAGTTGGTGTAGGCGCTACTCCATTCAGGGACAAAAAAGCTTTCGAACTTCTTGATGAATGTCATATTGATATCATTAAAGGTAATGCTTCAGAAATTGCCAAACTTGCCGGTGAGGATGTTGTCACAAAGGGCGTCGAGGCAGTGGATATACAGCTTGATCTTGTACAAGTTGCGAAGAAACTTGCTAAAGACAAAAATGCAACTGTAGTCATTACTGCTCATGAAGATATTGTTGTATGGAAGGATAATGTTTATGTCGTTAAAAATGGACATCCGCTTATGGGACAGATCGTTGGTACGGGATGCATGGCAGCATCAGTTATAGGATGCTTCTGCGCTATCGACAAAGATTATGGAAAATTGTGTGCTGCTGGATTGGCAGTTTATGAGATCGCTGCCGAAAAAGCCGCAAGGGAGACCTTTACCCCCTTTGCATTCAAACAGAAATTTTTCGATGAACTCTTTAAGATGGATGAGGTATGTGACTGGATGCAGAAAATTTTTGCACTCTAAGCTACATTCGTGCATTATATTAAAGAAAGAAATTTATCAAAGAAGGCACTATGACATTACTTGAAAAGGCAAAAAAAGGAATAATAAATGAGGATATGCAAATTGTCGCCAAAGATGAAAATCGTAAAGCAGAATGGCTCAAAGATGAGATTGCTGCAGGACATATTGTGATCCCTAAAAATATCAGAAGAGATTTTCACCCAGTTGGAATTGGAAATAAACTTCGCACAAAGATCAATGCAAATATCGGCACTTCTCCAGATCATTTTGATACAAAAGAGGAGCTGGAAAAGTTGAAAGTCTCTGTCGCCTATGGTTCAGACAGCGTGATGGACCTCTCAACTGGTGGAGATCTTTCTGCTATACGAAAGACAATCCTTCATCAATCACCGGTAATGGTCGGCACTGTTCCGATCTATCAGGTTGCAGCAGAGCTTCTTGAAAAGGATCACGATATTACAGAAATGTCCGTTGATCAGCTTTTTGATTCAATAGAAAAGCAGTGTGACGAGGGCGTAGATTATATTACTGTCCACTGCGGAATTACAAGAAAAGCTGTTGATGCTATGAAAAAACAGCCACGCTTACTCGGTGTGGTGAGCAGAGGCGGCTCGCTGCTGCTTAAATGGATGAAGATTCACAAAAAGGAAAATCCTCTCTACGAATATTATGACAGATTGCTGGATATCGCTTATAAATATGATGTAACTCTCAGCTTGGGCGACGGCTTGCGACCCGGTTGCCTTGCAGATGCGAGCGATGCGGGACAGTTTCAGGAACTTATTACTCTCGGAGATCTTCAACAACGAGCTTTAAAGGCAAATGTGCAAGCCATGATCGAGGGTCCCGGACATATTCCACTCCATCAGATCGAAGCAAATGTGCGGCTGGAAAAATCTCTCTGTCACGGAGCTCCTTTTTATGTTCTTGGACCCATCACTACAGATATTGCACCTGGCTATGATCACATTACCAGCGCGATAGGTGGCACGCTGGCTGCGTATTATGGTGCGGATTTCCTCTGTTATGTAACACCATCAGAACATCTATGCCTGCCGACAAAAGATGATGTGCGAGAAGGTGTGATCGCTGCGAAAATTGCTGCTCACTCTGCTGATATTGCAAACGGCATTCCGGGTAGTATGGATAGAGACAATAGAATATCTAAATTCCGTTCTGAATTAAATTGGGAAGGACAGTACGAAACATCGATCGATCCTCTTCTCGCCAAGAAAAGACGCAAGGCAAGCGAAGATTTCTCTGAAGATGTGTGCACAATGTGTGGAAAATTATGTGCGATAAAGACGTCAAAAAGTTAGAAGGTTAGAAAGTTAATAAGTTATTTAGTGAAAACAAAAAATAATAGAAAGGTTGATATGAGTACATTTAAATGCACCGAGGAGATAGAGACATGGAAAGAAGCTGTTGAATTGGCTGTGGACGTATACAGAATTACGGATTTAGATCCTTTCAAACATGATTTTTCATTGAAGGATCAGCTTCGAAGAAGTGCCATTTCAATCTCATCGAATATTGCTGAAGGATTTGAGAGAGAAACTCATAAAGAATTCATTAGATTTTTATTTTTCGCAAAAGGTTCTTGCGGAGAATTGCGGTCACAATTGTATGTTTCCCAAAGAATTGGATTTCTCGATGAAAACATATATGACCGACTGAAAAACCGTTGCAAAATGCTCTCAAGCAAAATCCAATCACTCATTAATTATCTTAAATCCGTAAAATAAAAAAAATCCGACCATGCCAACTCTCCAACCTTCAAACCTTCAAACCTTTCAACCTTGCTGCTTAACAATAGCAGCGAGTGATACTTCGGGTGGTGCTGGCATTCAGCGAGACCTCAAGACATTTCATGATATTGGCGTGAATGGACTTTCTGTCATAACCGGCATCACAGCTCAAACAAATCAAAAAGTTTTCTATGCTCAAGCACTACCTGTCGAGCAAGTCGAAAAGCAATTAAAAACAATACTTGAAAATTATCAAATCTCAGCAGTCAAGACAGGAGTGGTGTTCAATCGGGAAATTATGGAGTGTATTTCTTTCTACCTGAAAAAATATAATCAAAAAAATATTGTGATCGATCCGGTGTTGAAAGCCAGTGATGAATATTCATTTCTTGAACACGATGCATTACTCTATATGAAGGAAAAATTTCTCTTGAATGCTCATGTGATCACTCCTAATGTTCCTGAATTGGAAACACTGAGCGAAATTACGATATCAAACGAAAGAGAACTTATTGAAGCTGGAAAACTGCTATCAAAGAAATACAATGCCTGCATTTTTGCAAAGGGAGGGCATCTCAGCTTTAATGACAAAATTCATGATTATTTAATAAAAGATGACAAAGTTGAAAAATTCACTTCTCTAAATATGGATTTGACCAGTGTGCACGGCACCGGTTGTCTTATTTCCTCTGCAATTACTGCATATCTTGCTTTGGATCATGATATAAATACTGCGATCGTCAAAGCAAAGGAATATTTTTATTCAATCCTGAATAGCGATAACTGTTAATAGTGTCATGTAAAGCTTCGATTGGAAAGGGTAATTGAATTTTGACATTTCTTATATTGCCCCGATATATCGGGGTTAGTTTACCCCGTGAAATCAGCTTGCTGAATATTTCACCGGGGGATGAGGTTTCAAGCTTTGTTAAAATTCAATTTACGTCATTTAACAATTGAATCATTAATAGTTTTGAAAATTCAAATGCTCTCATTATATCCCTTTATAATCTTCAAATATTTGACAAATATTTCTCTTCCTGCGAGATGGACACGATGGTAAAAGAGATCAAACCGATCAGTCGTAATGAAATTTACAGGAAGCTCACGCATCTCTTTGCGATAATTATTCCTGTGTTATATTATTTTGTAGTAAAAAATCAGCTTCTTGCAATAGCTATACTCCTTCCCTTTGCTATCGGATCTGTGGTCTGGGATTCTGCCCGTATCGAGAATCCTAAATTTCGTCATCATTTTCTAAAGCTTTTCGGCACTCATCTTCGGGATTCTGAAGTGAGCAAACTTACCGGTGGCTCATACCTCCTAACCTCATCAGTAGTGACCATCGCAGTTTTCACCAAAGAAATTGCGTTCCTCGCGATATCTTACCTGGTAGTTGGTGACACCCTTGCTGCTTTTTTCGGACTCTCCCTCGGAAGGAGAAAATTTGTACGCTCAAAGAAATCTCTCGAAGGACTTATTGGTGCTTTCCTCGGTTGTGCAATTTTTGGAATGGTCAGTTATTTTTTGTTTCTTAAACGCGTATTCGCTTATGACAGTGCACATCCCGAACTTACGGTGATAATGATAATCGTCGGCGCACTTGTCGCATCTGTTGTTGAATCTGTAGATCTTCATATTAATGATAATATAAGTATCCCGATACTTTCCGCTCTGGCGATGACTATCGTATATTTATTTATATAAGGAGACAAGATGAAACTTTCCTTTGTGATCCCGGTCTATAATGAAGAAAAAAGTCTCAAAGAATTACACAAAAAGATTATCGAAAACATTCCCAACACCTCTTATGAAATCATCCTTATTGATGACGGAAGTACTGACAATTCCCATGCTATCATTGAAGAAATTGCCAAACAAGATATTCATATCAAACTGATCAGATTCCGAACTAACTTCGGTAAAGCTGCAGCGCTGCAAGCAGGTTTTGACAAAGCTCAAGGTGATATCATATTCACAATGGATGCTGATCTGCAGGACGATCCCAGAGAGATTCCCAGATTTCTCGAAAAAATAGAAGAGGGGTTTGATCTTGTGTCGGGCTGGAAGAAAAAAAGAAAAGATCCGATCGCAAAGCGCTGGCCCTCAAAATTCTTTAATCTGATAACCTCAATGGTTTTTCATCTGCGCCTACATGATTACAATTGCGGGTATAAAGCATATCGTAAGGATGCAGTAAAATCTATAGATATTTATGGCGAACTCTATCGCTATATTCCTGCTATCGTGTGGTCAAAAGGTTTTTCTGTAACTGAAATTGTTGTTACTCATCACAAAAGAAAATTTGGAAAATCAAAATACGGAGCAAGTAGACTTATCCGAGGTTTTCTCGATCTGCTTACCGTGACCATGATCACAAAATATCAGAGAAGTCCTCTTTATCTTTTCGGTGTTAGCGGTTTGATCATCTCGCTCATTGGATTCATAATAAGCATCTGGCTGGCAGTGGAGAAAATTTTCTTTGGTATGAGCTTGGGCAACAGACCATTGCTCTTTCTTGGCATACTTCTGATCGTTGTCGGCGTACAGCTTATTTCACTTGGATTGCTCGGAGAAATGATCGTATATAGTTCTCGCCAGAGAAGAAAACGCTCTGAAAATAATAAAGACAAGAATTAGTTCTAAAAAGTATATCCCATCGAAAGATTCCAGAAACTGTGCTGCTTGCTCTGCTCATAGGCAAGCTTAACCGGACCAAATATCGTAGTCATTTCCAGCCCGATCGAGTAACCTATCTTCTCTCCCCTATCAAAAATATTCCAGAAATCTTCCATGGAATCGATACTTCCAAAATCGCCAATTCCGATTTTCGCAACGCAGAAAAGTTCTTTGCGCGGATCACTTATTGCAAAATTCAGTAATAAATATCGCAATTTAAGAGAAGTGTAAAAAATATCCTTTCCACTTACCTCATTGTAGTCAAAGCCGTAGAATGTATCTTTCGGTTTATGAAAGAAAAGGCGGTTTTCAGAAATATCCCCGCTTTCGCTATCATGAAGATACAATCGTGACCAATTCTCAAGTGTCAATTTCTTATGAATAGGGATACAGAATGCATTTTCAAAGTAAATTGCACTGAAATTATTAATTGAGCCAAGCGCCTTATCGTAGCGAATATATGATGCTTTGCGATACAGACCTTTCGTGGGATACAGCACGTTATCGAAGTTATCAAATAGAAGCTGCAAGCCAACGCCAGAACTCCTTTTTTCAAGTTTCAAATTTGCTGTTTGATAATCAAATACAAGTGAAAGCATTCCCAGTTTTGAATCATCAAAAAAGCCGCTCTCTGCTCGTAAATTCCAGTATCTGTTCTCTTCATTATTAATGTCATCATACAGATAGAGGTGGAGAAGACTGTTCCAATGGAACTGAAAAATTCTATCAGTACTGAAACGCACACCATACTTTCGCTCTGTTCCGAATCGAAGATACCATTGTAGAAGCTGTCCTGTGCCAAATAAGTTGTCATGCCCCACAGAAATAAAACCCGATGCTCCTTGTTGGGAAGCATATTGGGCACCTGCCTCTATGATCCCAAATGGCTTTTCGGACACGGAGAACACGATATCCACAGCACCATTTTCAAGCGGTTCCACAGCAAAATCTACTAAATTGAAATAGTTTGTACCATAGATTCTCTTAATATCTTTTTCGATACTGTAGATATTGAAAATTTCTCCAGGTTTTGTATGAACTTCCCGTAAAATAACTCCATCATTGGTAACATTATTGCCCTCGATCCTGATAGCATGTATAGCTCCCTCGTTTATACTGATATCAATCTTTTCAGAAGTGGATCTGGTTGAAATTATCTCAGCAAGTACATACCCTTTATTCACATAATATCTTTCTATATGATCTTCGAATTCACCGAGAGAGTTCAGGGAATCAAGAATGTTACCAGCCAGCAAATCCTCATATGAAAAGAGAGAATTGCTAAGTATAGATATTTCTTTATTCGCAACAGGAATGGACAATTCTTTTTCTTTATAAGATTCTGAATCCGTCTTTGTTATTTTAAGTATAGAATCGATTTGTGCAAATGCCTGACAGTATCCAATGGTAAGCAGTTCCTTATATCTTGCGAACTCCGTGTTCTTTATGTGCTTTGTGGAAGGTCTAATTATGATATCTGCTTGCTTGAGCTCATCTTTGATCTTTGAGAACATCATAATATTGATGAGTTGGTTTGTGAAATTGGTGATATTGGTGAGATCAGCATCTGTTGCCAGATAGTTTGTGGCATTCGAAGCAATAATTATATCAGCTCCCATATCACGCATGCTGCTGATAGGAAGGTTGTTGGTAATTCCTCCATCCACATAGAAAGTCGAATCTATCAAAGTCGGAGATAACAGAAAAGGTACGGTCATACTTGCCTGCACAACCTGTGGAAGTTCTCCATGAGTAAAGATATGATTCTCGCCTGTTTTGATATTTGTCGTTGAAATAAAGAGCGGAGTTTCCAAATTAAGAAAATTACCCCTGCATAAATAATTCGCTCTCGTGAAATAATAATCAAGCTGGCTTACGATCTTCTGAGTGTTTCCAAGAGAATTTGGGAATTTCAGTTCCCAGTCCGAGAACCTTACTCTCAGCACATTCGCTTCATTGATCCTTCGAGAATAATAATAATATTGTTGCCTGTCAGGATTGGTCGTGATGTTCCAATCTGTACTCCCAATGATTTCCTGCATTTCTTCCACTGAATATCCAGATGCATAGAATGCAGCGATAAGAGCACCAAAACTCGTTCCTCCAATAAAATCTATTGGGATATTATACTCCTCCAGAGCGCGTAACACGCCTATGTGGGCAATTCCCCTCGCACCGCCGCCGCTTAATACAACTCCGATGGTTGGACGCGAGTTTTCTGCCCAAATCAGATTGGAGGTGCACAATACAGCCAAACAAAACAAGAGTATGATTTTCTTTTTCATAGGTTTATATTAATTCTTTTTTTCAGGACTCACAATGTCAATATTTTTACTGTAAGATTAAAATCTGAAAATCTTTTTTTGTGGATTCATTTACCCGAAATGACCGATTCATTAGTTTGAATTAGAATTAGGGATACCCCCAAAAATTCGATGAAGATTCTCTTGATAGTGCATGAATAAAGTGTTTGCGGAAAATTCTTTGTGGAAAATTATTTTTAGAAAAACTGTTAATTTGTATCTATCCTTGCTGTTGTCACCCTGTTAATTTCGACTCCTAAGAAGCGAAGTGACGAGGAGTCGAGGTTGAAGTGAAACAATACCTCGAATCCTCGCTGCGCTTCAGTCTTCACTTCGTTACGCCCCGACAGGTTATGATTCGAAGTAGATTTATTGAGGTGCTTTTACTATTTATACGGATGATATTCAATAAGTTTTCCTTAAAATGTCATGAATATGAAAAATTTTGGGGTATGCCAAGTTTGAATTAGAAATTATTGACAGCTGAATTGCTTCTTAATGAAATGCGGGCAATAAAAATTATACAGAATAAAATCATTAAAACTTTGATCCAATATTATTTGATTATTTAAAAGGAGTAATACATGAATCTCTACGATAAATGCGCCAGCTTTACAGAAGCAAAAATACTTGAAGAGCAGGGTTTGTATCCATATTTCCGTGTGATCAGTTCCGAGCAGGATACTGAAGTTATCGTGAATGGCAAGAAGACCCTCATGCTTGGTTCGAACAGCTATCTGGGACTTACCAATCATCCAAAAGTAAAAGAAGCTGCTGAAAATGCGATCAAAAAATATGGTACTGGTTGTGCCGGTTCCCGTTTCCTGAATGGTACTCTCGATATTCATATCGAGTTGGAAGAACGCCTTGCCGAGCTGGTTGGAATGGATTCTGCCCTTGCATATTCAACAGGATATCAGGCAAATCTTGGTGTGCTCAGCACAATAGTTACACGAGGTGAATACTTCATAACTGACAAACTGGATCATGCAAGTATCATCGATGGCTGTCGTTTATCTTACGGCAAAATGCTGCGTTACAATCATAATGATATGAATGATCTTGAGCGCGTATTGCAAAACGTTGAAGAAACACCCAAATTAATCGTTGTGGACGGTATATTCAGCATGGAAGGTGATATTGCTAAATTACCTCAGATCGTTCACCTTGCAGAAAAATATAATGCACAGGTCATGGTTGATGATGCCCATTCGATCGGAGTGCTTGGTAAAAATGGCTCCGGAACTGCAAATCATTTTGGTTTAACAGATAAAGTAGATATTATCATGGGAACTTTTAGTAAATCCCTTGCTTCAGTGGGTGGCTTTATTGCAGGGAATGAAGTGTTTATGCACTATCTCAAGCATTTCTCCCGTCCGCTTATTTTCAGTGCAAGTCTTCCTCCTGCTTCTGCTGCAACCGTGATAGCTGCTATTGATATTATGGAGACAGAGCCGGAGCGAATTGAACGCCTGTGGGAAATCACCAGATATATGCAAAAAGGATTTACAGATATGGGATACGATATCGGCACAAGTTGCACTCCCATCATTCCGCTGCATGTTGGCGATATGATGACTGCCTTCAAGATGTGGCGTATGCTTGCCGATGATGGCGTGTTTATTAATCCTGTCATACCTCCAGCAGTTCCGCAAAATGACTGTCTTGTCAGAACCAGTTTTATGGCTACTCATACTGACGAGCAACTTAATATTGCGCTTGAAAAGTTTGAAAAAATAGGTAAAAAGTTAGGGGTAATTTAAGGGTTCGAGTTCAGTTGTAGCAACAATCAGTGTCCGCCAGCTGGCGGATTAGAAAAGATCATATCATAGGCATGATGTCTGTGTTGCTTTAGCCATCTTTGGTTTGAAAATTTTCCTCCCATTTATATTTTCTGTTGTAATAAACGAGAATTCATATAATATCTTCGACAATTTTCGTGTATCAATATTAATTTGTACTTTTTCTTTAATCTCTTTTGCTGAAAGTGGAGAAGTGAGAATACTTTTCACTTTTTCTTCAAAACTTTCTAATTCTTCGTGATGTTCAACCTTCCCATTATTATCAAGGGGAATAGCCCCTTTCATTATCAATAAATTATTGGCACTATCCTCTTTTTCATCAGCAACTCGAACATAAATTTCACGACCCTTCTTCAAACCATCTATTACGCCTGACCAAGTCCCACCTTTTGAGTCAGATTCAGCAACGAAGATTTTTTCCGCCAATCCATAAATATAAACATTCCGACCCATTGCAAGACCAACTGACCATGGTGCTCGTGGATGGTATGTGCTGACAACCAATATATCACCATCAATTATTTGTGAGTAATATTTCTTAAATCCACTGGCAAATGTCATAATACCTTGAGGTAAAACAATGATACTTCTACCGTGTGCTTCAAGTGTTTCTTCCAATGAAGCTCTATCTACACCCTTTGCAAATCCACTGACAACAACTTCATAATTTTTCACAGCATTTTGAGCGATATTTTTTGTGAATTTTATCGAAACATCAGTTGCTTTTCTTGAGCCAACTATTGCAATTGAAGGTTCCTTGAGTAAATTTTTGTTACCTTTAACATAGAGTAAGGGTGGAGAATATTTGAGTTTTAGATTGTTTTTTAATATTGGAGAATATTCATCAAAACTGAATGGGATCAACTCAAAACCTTGGTTAAGTAAATCTTCCACCAGAAAAGAATAATTGGGAAGTTCTGTTTTAGCAGTATCAAGGTTGATCAATTCCTTTTGATTCAAATCAAATTCGTTTTGCCAATCATTTCTATCTAAATCAAAAAATTCTGCAAAAGTTATTTTCTTTTCCTGCAAAATATCTACGATCAAACGATTGATTTTTTCGGTTCGCCACCGTGGCAAATGGGCTAATGCCATCCAATATGCGCATTGTTGAATTTCATTCATTTAAATATCTCCACCTATGGTTTTTGCGATTACTAATGGAGCAATTTTCTCCGCTCCGATTTTTGTAAACATTTTTGCTATTTCTTTTAATGTTGCTCCGCTGTCGAAGATGTCGTCGATCAATAAAATCTTCTTTCCGTCAATTTCCGCTTCAGCTTCATAAGAAAAAACATCTTTCACATTATCCCGTTTCAACACATAATTCTGAAAGATTTTCTGGGGTTTAGTTTGATGAATTTTCTTTAATTCGTTGGAAAACGGAAACTTTAAAGTGTGAGCAATTTTATAGGCAAAATTTTTTACCAGATCACCGGATTCCGTTGGCGGAACATACACGACCAGATCGAATTTTTCATCTCCGAATTTATGTCTGAAAGCTCTTAAAGTCAAAACTAACAAATGATTCGGGAAATCTCCGCCATTCTCATACTTACAGCGATGAATAATTGCTCCCACATTGGAAAAACCATAATAGGAAGCTGCGATGCCGGTCACAATATTGGAACTGCTCGTTTCGACTTCCAATTCAGGATAAAAATTTTGCTGAAATCTTTGGATTCTTTCTTTCCAATGATCGTTGGGAACATACTGCGGATTTCGATGCAAACAGTTATTACAATTATCACATTTCCCAACCGAATCATCTCCGAGATAACTACAGAGAAAATCCATCCTGCATTTTGTTGATTCGCAATAATTCACCATCTGCGAAAGCTCGTTCATCTTAAAATCACGAAGTTTTTCAAATGACTCGATATTCAGTTTGGAAGCTCCGAATTGATACTCGTATTTTTTATCGCGACCATACATAACTTCTCTGATAATGCCCTGATCGATCAAATCTGCTCTAATCACCCGAACCTGCGTTTGTGTCAGATTTGTTTTCCTCATCAAGTTCCATTCACCAAGCGGTTCTTTCTTCAATGCTTCGATAACTTTTTCATATTTTTTCAGCGAAGGACGGCTGTTCTTAATGAAATGTTCAGGCAATTCTTTATCTTCGGGATTGTACAGCAGAACAATATTTGTTGGAAGTCCATCGCGTCCCGCTCGTCCGATTTCCTGGTAATAATGAATAGGAGATTGAGGCATCTGCGTGTGAATGATAAAATGGATATCCGGCTTGTCGATGCCCATTCCGAGAGCATTCGTAGAAACGATACATTTCCAGCGATTTTCCTTCAACCCGTTCTCGATATCTTTGCGAGAATCGGAATCCAGACCTGCATTATAATTGGCGGCACTGATATTTTCCGATTGCAGCCAGGCAGCATATAAATCGGTATTCACTCTCGTTCCGGTATAGATGAGACCATTCCCTTCCTGTTTTTGTAAGAATTGAGCAAGCCAAGCCATTTTGGAAATTTCATCACATACTTTCACGACACTCAAATAAAAATTCTTGCGCAGCAAATTTCCCCTGATCAGAGAAGTATTTTTACCGATCTGTTGGATAATATCATCAGAGACTTTCTGGGTTGCAGTAGCGGTCGTTGCCAGCACCGGAAAGTTTTCGGGAAGCAGCCGAACCAAACTGATTATGCGTCTGAAAGCAGGTCGGAAATCGTGTCCCCAAACCGAAATACAATGCGCTTCATCTACAACGACCATCGACAAATTCATCTTCCGAACCGCTTCCAACCACTCAAGATTTTCCTGTCTTTCCGGAGCGATGTAGAGAATCTTTATTTTTCCGTTTACCGCTTTTTCGAGTATTTCCGTATTCTCTTCGTGTTCCTGTCCGCTGTTTATACATTCGCAGGCAATTCCGATGGATTTCAGATATTTTACCTGATCTCGCATTAAAGCTATTAAGGGTGAGAATATAATTGTCATTCCCTCAAATTGGGTTGCCGGATATTGATAGCATAACGACTTTCCAAAACCTGTTTTCTCGATCAAGACTATTCTCTCACCTTTCAGGATTCGTTCGATGGTTTTCCATTGATCGTCGTAGAAATGATGAATGTTGAATATTTTTTGAAGTTTTTGTTCCGCTTCAGTTCTGGGCATAATCATAGACTGTCCTATGTTTTTTGGCTTATTGTCACCTATAGTATTGTTATAAGCTGTTGGAAATGACTTATAAATGTTTTTAAATATTGTGCCGGCTAACTTACGATTATATGCTTTATCATCAGTCATTATACTGCATAAAATTTCATATCCTGCATAGCTGCACAGTATATCGCTCATTTCCATAATGTTAAAATCATAATTATTAATCATGTTTTTATCCTACAACATTGATAAAAATGAAAAGGAGATATTCATCGTCAATAAAAAATAACTTATAGTCTCATTATTATTTTTAAATCAGTTGTTAAATAACTTTATAGATGTTGCGTTTTCTTGCTGGTGACGGCGTGTTTATTAATCCTGTTATACCTCCAGCAGTCCCGCCAAATGACTGTCTTGTCAGAACCAGTTTTATGGCTACCCATACTGACGAATAGCTTAATATTAAATCAAGTGGAGCACGCTCGGTAATGACATCCCTTTTAACTTCTGGTTACCAAGCCCCAGCTTGGTAACCCATAACTTTTCACTGTCCCCTGCTTCCGCCAGCTGATACTGCAATATGGCAGTAAAGTAGTTTTTTCTATTTCTTTAATAATCTTCAAACAGGGATACCCCCAAAAATTCGATGAAGATTCTCTGGATAGTGCATGAATAAAGTGTTTTCGGAGAATTCTTCGCGGAAAATAACTTTTAGAAAAACTGTTAATTTGTATCTATCATTGCTGTTGTCACCATGAGATTCAATTTAGACTAATAAGGAGCGAAGCGACGAGGAGTCGAGGTTGAAGTGAAACAATACCTCGAATCCTCGCTGCGCTTCAGTCTTCACTTCGTTACGCCCCGACAGGTTAGGATTAGAAGTAGATTTATTGAGGTGATAAACAGGGATACCCCCAAAATTTCGATGAAGATTCTCAGGACAGTGCATGAATAAAGTGTTTGCGGAAAATTCTTAAATTCTGGTTACCAAGCCCCAGTTTACCAAGGCGTAATGCAATGAAGACTGGCTTGGTAACCCATAATTCATATTAAAATCATCACACAATTTGTATCTATCCTTGCTGTTGTCACCCTGAGCTTCAATTTC